>CAZEFG010000311.1:0-2854 GCA_964511355.1 uncultured Iamiaceae bacterium | reverse complement strand
TGGCCCAGGTAGCGCTCGGTGTAGCCGGTGTCGTAGAGCCGCCAGTCGGTGACCGGCGCGCCCGCCACCGCGGCGTGGAACACATCGGGTCGGGCCAGCACCGCCAACGCCGCCAGGTAGCCGCCGAACGACCAGCCCCGGATGCCAACCCGGCTGAGGTCGAGCCGGGGTTCGATCTCAGCGGCAGCGCGCAGGGCGTCGACCTGGTCGTCGAGCACCGGCTGGGCGAGATCGCCCCTCACCGAGCGCTCCCAGGCAGGACCCCGCCCGGGTGTGCCCCGACCGTCGACCACCAGTACCGCGAAACCCTGGTCGGCGAGCCACTGCGACGCGGCGAATGCGCCCCGGGCCCGAAGCACCCGCTGGGCGTGGGGTCCGCCGTAGGGGTCGAGCAGAACCGGCAGAGGACCACCGGGATCATGGCCTGGTGAGGGCATGACCAGAGCCGACACGAGACGGCGCTCACCCAACTCGCGGAACCGAACCTGCAGGTCGAGGCCAGGGCTGGCGGCACGCGAGACGATCGAGGGCGCCGACGGGCGACCGAGGATCTGGACCAGCGAGCCATCGTGGTCCATACCGGCCGAGCTCACCACTACCGTGCCGCCCCCAGCCGACGCGGAGTGAACTCCCGTCCCGGACGACAGAACCTTCACCCCACCCGTCCAGTCCACCCGCACCACCTCGACGGTGCTCGGGTCGGCGCCGGTGGCCGTGGTTAGGACACCGTCGTCGTCAACGTTGATGACGCTGCGCACCTGCCAGTCTCCCGGCGAAAGGGCTACGCCATCGACATGCACCCGTCGGGCGTCGGCGTCGAGATCATCGGCGACCGTCACCAGCCGCCCGCGATGCCACGCGGGCACGCCGGCCACGGGCTCCACCCACGAGGGGTCGGTGTGGCTCAACACCTCGGTGCAGACCCCGGTGGCCGGATCGATGGTCTGGATCGACATGGTGCGCTGGTCGCGGGTGAGCACCGAGATCGTGAGCGGCGCGTCTAGGGTCCAGGAGGCAGTGAGCAGATAGGGATAGCTCTCGGTGTCCCAGGCCACGTCGACGTTTGAACCGTCGAGTCCCACCACCGCCAGCGAGCAGTTGGCGTTGGGCGTGCCGGCGGCTGGGTAACGGATGGCGCGGGGGGAGCTCCACGGCTCGACCGGAGCCGCGATGTGCCACTCGATCACCGGCGACTCGTCGACCCGTTCGACCAACAGCCGCTGCCCATCGGGGCTCCACCAGAACCCCCGACTGCGCGAGAACTCCTCGGCGGCGATGAACTCCGCCGCACCCCAGGTAACCAGGCCCGAGCCACCGTCGTCCCCCACCAACTGGCGGTCGCCCTCGCTGCGGGACGCCACCCGCAGACCACCGTCGGCAACGTAGGCGACTCGTTGGCCGGTGGGATCGAGACGCGGGTCGAAGGCTCCTTCGGCCGCGTCGAGGACGACGGGCGCCCCGCCATCGGCGTCGACCACCACCACCTGGCCGCCCACGGCGGTGACCGCCTGGCGCCCCGCGCCATCGAGCGCGTAGGCGACGACTCCTTCGGCCGACTCCCGGGCCCGTTCCCGGCGCGCCCTCTCGGCCGCCGGCAGGTCGTCAGCGTCGAGCAGAGAGCCCAGGTGATTCCGAGGGTCGAACACCAACCGCTCGGCTCCCTCGGCCACTTCGTAAAGCCACAGCGAGTGGACCGCATCGACTTCGCTCGGCGAGCGCAGGAACCAAACCAGGCTTCCGTCGGCCGTCACCGTGAAGGATCGAGGAGCGCCGAGCGTGAAGCGACGGGTGCGGGCCGATCGACGGGGAAACGAGGCGTCCGAGGCGAAATCTGGTACAGCCATAGGTCGAAGTTAGTTGGTGACCTGAGCTGGTCTGAGCTCGGGCGGCTTGGGTAATGGAAGTCCCGTGACGAGACCCCTGTTCAGCGGCCTTATCAACCGGTACAATTGCCCCACGTTGCGGGCGGCCCACACCCGGCAGGGGGAAGGGGGCACATGCCATCGGTAGAAGAACTCAGCGTCACCGCCGTCAGGTCGGCCATGGCCCCCGGGTTCGATGCGCGCCGAGTGGCCGCCGACCTGGTCGAACGTTCCCGCCAGAACGTCACCGCCCTACGCATGGCGCGGGCCCGGGTCGAACGGGGCCGGGGCTGGCGTTCAGGCCCCATAGGTCAACGAGCTCGAGACGTGCTCACCATGGCCATCGAGTTGTGCCACGAAAGCCTCACCGCCCAAGAGGACATCGGTTCACCAAACAGCATGGGTTCGCCAGACAGCATGGGTTCACCAGACAGCATCGACCTCACGACACTGGCGCCCATCGACCTGCGCTCCGACGCCATCGACATCGACTTGGCGGCCCCCGACGGCAGCGTGATCGACACCGCTGAACTCGACGACACATTGCCCGCCTAGCCGGTGCGCGCCGCCATGCTCGACCTGACCGTCACGGCCCTCGTCACGGGCCTCGATGCTTCGATTCGAGATCAGCTCGAACTGGTTGGGTTGGTAGCGATGGCGGTGGTTCTGGGCGCGGTCATCGGCGCCGAACGAGAGGTTGCCAACAAGTCGGCCGGCCTGCGGACCCACGCTCTCGTGTCGGCCGGCTCAGCGTTGGCGGTGGCGATCGGACACATTCTCTACGAGTCGGCCGCCACCGAAGGAGCCAACGGCGACCCCAGTCGAGCGCTGCACGCGGTACTCACCGGCATCGGCTTCATCGGCGCGGGCGCCATCATCCACAACCGAGGGTCGTCGGTCGAAGGACTGACCACGGCCGCCTCGATCTGGTTCGCCGCCGGGGTGGGGATCGCCACCGGTATAGGCCTACCGGTGGTGGCCGCCGGATCGAC
>CAZEFG010000310.1:0-2865 GCA_964511355.1 uncultured Iamiaceae bacterium | reverse complement strand
GCACAGAACGAGCGAAGCGGGTCAGCCGAAGCGCAAGGCGTGATCAGTCCGCACGATCTGCACGCGTGGCGACGCCGTGCGTCACGGTCGCGATCAACAACCCGGGCGCGCTTGTTAGCCTCGGCGGCCATGTTCCGCACTCGGTCCCTTCGCGCCGCGCTCGGCCTGGCCGTGGTACTGGCCCTCGGCGCCACCGCCTGCAGCGACGACGACACCGCCTCTGACGCCGCCGAGCCAACCGCCTCCACCACTGCCGACGGCATCATCGAAGAAGACGGCGTCGAGGTCGTCGAAGAGGTCGACGACACCTATCTCATCAGCCAGGACGATCGCATCGATGCCTTCGTCACCACCGCTCAGGAACACTTCGGCGACCGCTACGCCGGGCTGTCGTTCCACCGCGACGTCGATGATGACGACCAACCGGTCGGCCCCGAGACCATCACCATCCACCTGGTCGACGCGACCGACGCTGATGCCACCTGGTTACAGGACCAGGCTGTCGCCGTCGACGAACAGTGGGGTTCCCTGGTCTCGGTGAGCAACGCCGCGCTGAGCACCGCCGACCTCACCGAGGCGCTGCGTACGGTCATGGAGAGGTTGGGCGAGACCGGGGTCGAGCACGGGGTCGAGGTCGACATGGCCAACAACCGAATCGTGGTCAACGCCCCGGACCTCGACGCCGGCCAGCGCGACACGATTCGCCAAGGCCTGCCCGAGGGTTCGGTGGTGTTCGCCGACGAACTCGTCGACGAGGACGAACCCGCCGACTGAGGCTTCTTACTCGGCGAGGTAGTTCACATCAGGGTCGGGCCGCTGAGGCATGGGAACCTCGCCGCTCGGCCACCCCAGGTAGATGAGTGCCACCAACCGGTCGTGCTGGTCGAAGCCGCACATCGCCTTGACCGCGTCTGACCGCAGCGGCGCCCCCGACGCCCAGAACGAGGCCAGCCCCGCAGCGGTGGCACCCAGCAGAAAGTTCTGCACCCCCGCCGCGACCGCGTGCAGGTTCTCATGATCGAGTTCCGGATCGGCGTGCGGTCGAGCCGCCACCATGACGATGGCCGGTGACCGGTAGAACTTGCCGCGGGCTTTCTCGAGCTTCGCTTCTTTCGTCACGCCTTCTTCGATGAGCCGCTGGGCGGCCAACTCGCCGAGACGGCCCCGGGCCTCGCCGGTCAGGACGGCGAATCGCCACGGCCACGTCTTCTTGTGGTTGGGAGCCAAGGTCGCCAGACGGCACAGCCGCTCGATCAAATCGGGAGGCACCGGCCTCTGCCGGTCGATCAAGAGGCTGGTACGCCGGCGCATCGCCAGCGCGGCGAAGTCGTCGAGAGCGGCCTCGGAATCGGGAGCGCTCAGGTCGGGGTCGATCAAGGGAATCCTCTGTGTCATGGCCCTCGCTACCGTACCGACGATGACCGCCCGTCCCCTCGACGCCGATGTGGTGGTGGTTGGGGCCGGGATCGTGGGCTTGGCCACCGCCAAGGCGTTGCTGGCCGAGCGACCAGGGCTGTCGGTGGCGGTAGTAGACAAGGAACCACAGATCGCCAGCCACCAGACCGGCCACAACTCTGGAGTGATCCACTCGGGGATCTACTACCGCCCCGGATCGACCAAGGCGGTCACCGTGGCCGAAGGTCGCCTCGCTCTGCTCGCCTACTGCCGCGAGCGTGACCTCCTCTTTGACCGCGGCGGCAAGGTCATCGTGGCCACGCGACCCGAGGAAACGCCTGCGCTGCACGAGCTCAATCGCCGGGCCGAATCCAACGGGGTCACCGCCGAGCTGATCGGTCCGTCCCGCCTGCGCGAACTCGAGCCCCACGCCGCTGGCCTAGCGGCGCTGCACGTACCCGACGCGGCCGTGGTGGACTTCGCCGAAGTGGCCCGCGCCTTCGCCGATGACGTGGTCGAAGGTGGCGGCGAGTTGCACCTGGGGCGAGCCGTGACTGCCATGGGCCGAGAGGGAACGGGGGTGATCGTCGAGACCGAGCGAGGGTCGCTGCGGGCACTGGCCGTGGTCAACTGCGCCGGACTCCAGTCCGACCTCCTCGCCCAGACCTCAGGCACCCCCCTCGGCCTGCGCATCATCGCCTTTCGTGGCGAGTACCACGAGCTGGTACCCGAGCGCCGCCATCTCGTGCGGTCGCTCATCTATCCCGTGCCTGATCCCCGCTTCCCGTTCCTCGGGGTCCACCTCACGCGGGGAATCGACGGCGGCGTGCACGTCGGTCCCAACGCCGTCCTGGCGCTGGCGCGGGAGGGCTACCGCTGGCGCGACATCGACCGGGCCGAGTTGGCCGCGCTCCTGCGCTCGCCCGCCCTACGAGCCCTGGCCCGCCAGCACTGGCGCACCGGGTCGGCCGAGGTGGTCCGGTCGGCCAGCAAGGCGGCCATGGTCAGGGCCTTGCGACCTCTGGTACCCGAGATCGAGACCCGTGACCTCGTGCGGGCCGGAGCCGGTGTGCGCGCCCAGGCGGTCCGCCCCGACGGCACTCTGGTCGATGACTTCGCCTTCGCCGACGACGGTCCGATCGTCCACGTCCTGAACGCGCCCTCGCCGGCGGCCACCGCATCGCTCGCCATCGGCCGCCAACTCGCCCAGCGCATCATCGCCCGATCGACCCTCTGAACGGCAATGACGACCAGGTCCGGTCTCGTGTGCAGACCGTCGGCGAGACAGGCGAGAACTAAATCCGACCAGTCGGGTCGGCTTTTGGGCAATCGTGGTACTAACCTGCCAAAAGCCGGGCCCCGTTCCGCCGCCCGGATCACTCGAATCTCGAAAGGACCACACATGGCACTGCATATCGGTGACCAGGCCCCGGACTTCACCGCCGAGTCCACCGAAGGCACGATCAACTT
>CAZEFG010000309.1:0-2886 GCA_964511355.1 uncultured Iamiaceae bacterium | reverse complement strand
GGGGGCAGCCGGGTGGGCTAACACCCGCTACAGGAGGAAATCTCCCCATGAACGGGAGCGCCGCCGCATACTTCGCAGCCGCCGCCTGGCCGCCGAAGGGGCCGACGCCGCCACCTGAGCCACCGGTCATGATGGTGATGTGATCGAGTGCGTCGTCAACATCAGCGAAGGCCGTGATCCGGCGCTCCTCGACGCGCTCGATGCCGCCGCCGGCCCGTCGCTGCTCGACCGCCACACCGACCCTCACCACCATCGCTCGGTGTTCACCCTGGCGGGTATCGAAGGGGTGCGTTCGCTGGCCGCCGAAGCGGTGGCGCGCCTCGATCTGCGGACCCATGACGGGGTGCACCCCCGAATCGGCGCGGTCGATGTGGTTCCGTTCGTTCCCCTCGGCGAAACCAGCGCCGCGGAAGCCCTGGCCGCCCGCGACGACTACGCCGCCTGGTCGGCCGGAGAGTTGGCGGTGCCCTGCTTCCTCTACGGCCCCGAACGCACCTTGCCCGATGTTCGGCGGGGTGCTTTCGCCACCTTCGGTCCCGACACCGGCGGCCCTGAGCCTCACCTGACCGCGGGGGCCAGCGCGGTGGGCCAGCGGGGGTTGCTGGTGGCCTACAACCTCTGGCTCGCCGAAGGCGATCTGGCTGCCGCCCGGCGTATCGCTTCCGCACTGCGCTCGCCGTCGGTCCGGGCACTGGGACTGGCCGTCGGCGACGAGGTGCAGGTGTCGATGAACCTGATCGCCCCCGACCACGTGGGGCCGGCCGCGGTGTTCGACCAAGTGGCCGCTTTGGCGGAGATCAGCCGAGCGGAACTGGTGGGCCTGGTGCCTCAGGGGGTACTCGACGCGGCACCGCGCCATCGGTGGGTCGAACTTGACCTCGGCCCCGACCGCACCATCGAGGCCCGCATGGAGCAGCAGGGCATCCTGCTGTCCTGACCGGACGACGGCGAACGGGGCGGGATCAGGCCGAGGGCTTGATGGCCACCGCGGTGGTGCGGGCCAGGGCGCGAGCCCGCCGGATGCGGCGACGCTCGCGCTCGCTCATCCCGCCCCAGATGCCGAACTTCTCGCCATTGGCCAGGGCGTATTCGAGGCAGTCGTCGCGGACCACGCAGCCCCGACACACCTCCTTGGCCTCGCGGGTGGACGCGCCCCGTTCGGGAAAGAACAGGTCGGGATCCACTCCGAGGCAGTTGGCGAGATCCTGCCATCCCTTGTCATCGGGTTCGTCGACCGTGTTTGCTCCAGAACCGTTGTGCTGTTGCATGATGTCGACCTCCTCCCAGGTGGGTGTGACTGTTGACCAAGCGGTGAGCCGGCCGGTTACGAATATTCCGCCGCCCTGATACCCGATTCCCCCATCGGGCGGATGGCTATAGCACAGGCGTAATTACAACGGTGTGATCATCCCTCGGATGAGGGGAAAACGCAACCCCGAAGTGCTTATTTCGTGACGCCGGTCTCGTCGCCTTCAGCTCGGATCGACGGGTCCGACCACCTGAGCCACGAGCTGAGCCATCGCCCAACGACCGTCGTGGTTGAGATGGAGACCGTCGGTGGACCACTGCGGGTTGGCGGCGATCATGGGAGCCCACTCGGCCACGCGCATGTTGGGCCAGCGAGTCGCCGCGTCGCGTATTGCCATGTTGATCTCGGCCCGTCCGGGGTTCACCTCTGACACGGTCACCCACACCACCCGGGGCACGAACCACAACAGCCCCATCACCTCTTCGATCTGGCTGGCGTACCCACCCCGCTCGCCATCGATGTAGTTGTTCCCCAGGTGGATCACCACCGCCTCGCCGATCTCGGGCCGGCGCATTGCGATCAGGTCGACAGCCTGGGCCAGCCGGCGGCTCCCGACCGCGTCGTAGGTCACCACCCAGTGAGACATCGACAACGGGATGGTGCGCGTCGTTCCCAACAGGACCGAATCGCCGATGACCATCACGCTGTTGCGGCCCGGTGGAGGGGGCGGGTCAGCGACCGGCTGCGGTGGATCGGAGGATCGGTCCAGAAAGGTTGTCGTGGTGGTGGGCAGCGCCGGCAAGGTCGGGGCCACCTCGACGGGCATGCTCGTGGTGGTGGTGCTGGTGGTGCTCGTGGTGGTGGTGGTGGTCGGTCGAGGCGCCGTGGTGGCGGGCCGGCTGGAAGTTGTCGTCGACAGCGATGTGTTCGACGCAGCGCCCTCGCCGGCATCGGCATCGGCATCGACTCCACACGCACTCAAGCCGAGCATCGCCAACAACAACACAGCCTTCGCACCCGATGCCACCAACCGCCTCATGGTCTACCGGCGCGGCCCCGCATCATCTGCTTCTTCTGCTCTATGAAGTCGACGAGCACGTAGTCGCCGAGGTTCTCGGGGGTGGTGAAGAAGGCTCGGCCCTTGTTCATGGCCGTGAGGCGCTCGATGAAATGCTGGAGGTAGTGGCTGGCGTCGAGCATGAAGGTGTTGATGCGGATCCCCTCACGAGTGCAGCGCTGCACCTCTTGGAGGGTGGCGTCGATCGTCTCCTGCACCGGCGGGTAGCTGAAGAACGGTTCGCCGTTGGAGAGGATGTGGGCGGTGGGCTCACCGTCGGTGATCATGATGATCTGCTTGGTGCCACCCTGGCGGGCGAGCATCTTGCGGCTGAGAGCGAACCCGTGCTGCATGTTGGTGCCGTAGACGAAGTCCCAGGACACCTCAGGTAGCTGCTCGGCGGTGAGCTCGCGGGCGACCTCGGAGAACCCCACCAGGCCCATGAAGTCGCGTGGGAACTGGCTGGTTATGAGCGAGTGCAGCGCCATGGCCACCTTCTTGGCGGGCAGGAAGTTGTCGCGCATCGGCATCGAGAGCGACAGGTCGAGCATCAACACCGTCGATGACCGCACCAGGTGCT
>CAZEFG010000308.1:0-2899 GCA_964511355.1 uncultured Iamiaceae bacterium | reverse complement strand
CCCCCACGGCAACTGGCTGATCGCCATGAACAAGTGGTCGGTCGACCGGTTCCCCACAGTCGGCACCCTGCACCCGCAAAACTTCCAGCTGATCGGCATTGAGAACAAGGGGTCGATGAACCTGCTGGCCGACATGCCCATCGGCTTCGGCGAACCGCACTACGCCCAGATGATGGCCGTCGACCGTCTGGCTGACCCCTGGGTGGTGTACCCGATGGGCACCGAACCGCTCACCATGGAGGTCACCGACAAGGCAACCAGCCCGGGCGAGGAGCGCATCGAGCGGAACGGCAACGTGGTCGACATCTACATGACCGCCAAAAGGAGTCACTTCCTGCCGGACGTGATACGACTGAAGCAGGGCGAAGAGGTCCGCCTCCACGTGACCAACGTCGAGACGGCCAGAGACGCCACCCATGGCCTGGCCATCCCTGGTTACAACAAGCAGGTGAGCCTCGACCCGGGTGAAGTGGTCACGATCGAATTCATCGCGGACCGATCCGGGACGTTCGGCTTCTACTGCACCGAGTTCTGCTCGGCGTTGCACCTGGAGATGCAGGGCTGGATGTTGGTCGAACCGTGACCCGCATCTTCGAAAACCACCGAAAGGAATCCCCCCAATGAACAACCGACCATCAGCCTTCTGGCGAATCGCCCTGGCGCTGCTGGCAGCTGTTTCCCTCGCCGCCTGTGGAGGCGACGACGATGCCTCCGACAACGGCACGTCCTCCAACGGAGGCGACGACAACGCAGCAGCACCAGCCGATCAGTCGGCCACCCTCAAGACGACCGAGTTCAAGTTCGACCCGGACACGCTGACCCTCAGCGCCGGCCAGGCCGAGATCGTCGTCGACAACTCCGCTGGCGTGGTTGAGCACGACTTCACCATCGACGAGCTGGACCTCGAGATCTACGCCGCTCCCACCACGACCGAGAGCGCCACCGTTGAGCTCGAAGCCGGGACCTACGAGTTCTACTGCTCGATCCCGGGTCACCGCGAAGCCGGGATGGAAGGGACGTTGACGGTCAGCTGACCGTCGGCCTCCCCGCCTTCCTCTGACACGAAAGTCAAGAGCAATGGCCACCACTCTCGAAAAGACCGAGACCCCCGCAATGCAGACATTCCGCGGGTCCCGAATCTTGGCCGGAGTGGTGGCCCTGCTCTTGGTGGTCGTGGCCTACAACCTGCCTGTGTGGCGGGCCCACCTAATCGCCCCCCAGTACCCCGGTGGCCTTCACGTCTATGCCTACGGCCATGGCATGGAAGGTGACATCGCCGAGGTCGATTCGCTCAACCACTACGTCGGAATGAGGGCCTTCAACGCCGACGACGTACCCGAGATGGCCTTGTTTCCTCTCGGCATCGCCCTGGCCGTGGCCGCGGTCGTCGTTGCCACCATCGCCCGGCGCCGCTGGCTGGTGTGGCTGGCGCGTGCCTACCTGTTCGCCCTGCCGGTGATCATCCTTGGCGACATCCAGGTTCGGCTGTACCAGTACGGCCACGATCTCGATCCCGGTGCCGCACTACGCATCCCCGAGTTCACGCCCTGGGTGATCGGCCCCACCAACGTGTGGAACTTCACCAACGTCGGCTATCCCGGTCGAGGACTGATCGCCATAACCGTCGCCGCGCTGATCGTCACCTTCGGCCCGCGTCTGTTCGCCAAGCTCGCTTCAGCCGTGGCCAACCGGAGCCCTGCCGCTGCTGCCGCCGCAACCACCGCCCTCGTCCTCCTCGTCGGTCTGGTCGCCGCGCCGGCCCCTTCAGCCGAGGCGCTAAACCTCACCGAGTCCGTCCACGACAGCCACGACGACCACCACGGCCACGACCACGCCCAACCAACGACGGCCCCGCGACCCGCAGATCGTGACCGTCGATCCTCGGACCGGCCCAGCACCCTCAACCATGTCGGTAGCGGCGAGTTGCACGACCTGGTGGCCGCAGCTCAGCCCGGGGACACGATCGTCGTGGCGCCCGGGACCTATCACGGCCGGGTGGTGATCGACGTTCCGGTAACCCTGGTGGGCGAGGGTCGACCAACCGTGGTTGGCGACGGCACCTCCAGCACGCTGGTCATCCGCGCCGCCGGCACCACCGTGCGAGGCCTCCGGGTGATCGGGAGCGGGCCCGGGCCGGTCGAGAGCCCTTCGGGGGTTCGGGTCGAGGCCAACAACGTCACCATCGAAGACGTCGTCATCGAGGATGCCTACGCCGGAATCGCCGTGGTCGGAGCCGAAGATGTCCACCTCCTGGGCAACACGATCACCGGGCGTCGTGGCGGCGCCATCGTCGATGAAGCCCACGCCCTGAGCCACGACGAGCACTCCGATGACACTACTGAACCCGAGGCCGGGTCGGTCTCATCACCCGCTGCCAGCCGCCTGCGGGGCGACGCAATCACACTGTGGGACGTCGAGGGTGTCGTCGTGCGTGACAACACGATCCGCGACAGCCGCGACGGCGTGTACATTTCGTTCGGCTACTGGGTGATGATCGACTCGAACCACGTCGAGACGAGCCGCTACGGCGTGCACACCATGTTCGGCGGCGACCTCACCATGGTCGAGAACCGTTTCGAGCAGAACCTGGCGGGCCTGGTCCTCATGTACGGCGGCCCGGCCTTGGTCCTGCGCAACGAGCTGGTCGACAACCGCTCCCCTTCAACCGGTTTCGGGCTGATCCTGAAGGACGTGGTGGCGGTCGAGGTGGTCGAGAACGTGGTGGCCAACAATCGGGTTGGCATCCACCTCGAAGGCCCTTCGCCGGGCGAAGCCGAGACGCGGGTGATGCGCAACACCATCGCGGTCAACGAGGTCGGCGTCACCCTGCCGCCCTCGGCACGGGCGGTGTTCTCCACCAACAGCTTCGTCGACAACCTGATCCAGATCGGAGCGCACG
>CAZEFG010000307.1:0-2939 GCA_964511355.1 uncultured Iamiaceae bacterium | reverse complement strand
CCATGTTCATCGACGAGGTGCGGGCCTCGAGGTTCTGCTTGACCTTCTTCTCGTAACCCGACTGCGTGTGCACGACATACCACTTGCCCGGTCGGTCATAGGGGCTCTCGACCTTGGGCTGGGCAGCTTCTTCGAGCAGGTCGTCGACGTCGGTGACATCGACATCGTCCGCGGCGGCTTCTTCGCCCGCGGCATCGTCGACAGTCGAGTCGACCGCGGCATCGTCGGCGGCGGCTTCTTCGCCCGCGGCGTCGTCGGTGGTCGAGTCGAGAGCGGTCTCGTCGGACAGGGTGGGATCAGCGGTGGAGTCAGTCATTGGCTCGTTGGTGTCGTTGATGCTCATCATTCGATGAGCCAGAAGATCGCCTCGCCAAAGGCGTAGTCGAGCAAGGCGATCATGGTGGTCATCACCACGATGGTGACAAAGACGATGACCGAGTACTTGATGACCTCTTCGCGGGTCGGCCAGGCCACCTTGCGCAGCTCGGCTCGGACCTCGCGCGTGAACTGGGCTGGCGATGGGCGCGGGTCTTTCGGGCCTCGGGCCGCACGGGGTGGTGTGCGGGGCGGGGCGATCGGTGCGCCATCGGCACCAACCTGGCCCTGCCGCTGCATCATCCTCTTTTGTTCTCGGTTCATCGCCATGCGGAGACCTTGCACTTTTCGTTGATCGACTTCGCCCTCCGCGCCGAAGCACCGAGGACGCCGCCATGAGCAGGGCAGGAGGGAATCGAACCCCCAACCTTCGGTTTTGGAGACCGATGCTCTGCCAATTGAGCTACTGCCCTAGGGGGTAACCCGGACAGGTTAGCACCAGCAGCGCCGATCCCTTCCAGCCGGGATCGTCACAAGGCTGCTAGCTGGCCCTTCGGTTGCGGCTGGCCACCACCAATGCCCCGGTGGCGCCCGCCGCGGTCGCCACCGCCAGGCCTCCCAGGTAGGCGGCCCGTCGGCCGGACAAGCGCGACGAGCGCCGCTCATCGACATGGTTGAGGGCGCGATCGAGGGCGACCAAGAGCTCGGTCAAAAGCGCGGGAGCGGGATCGATCCGTTCGGACCTCATCGACTGGAGCATGCGCAGGATCCGGCGGTGCTGGGCCAGGTTGGCTTGGCACCTCAGACACTGACCTATGTGGCGATGGCGACGCTCGTCGAGGACCGCCGAACCATCGACGGACCCGGCGAGGTCGTCGGCCAGCTGCTCACACCGCATCGGAGACCTCCGGTTCGCGGGGCGCTACATGGTCCGGGTACAGGTCGTCGCGGAGACGGCGACGCGCTCGATGCAGGCGCACCTTGGCCGCGGTCTCGGAGATGCCGAGTTCGGTGGCGATGGCCTCGTGGGGAAGGTCGTAGATGTCGCGCAGAACCACCACCGCCCTCAAACGGGCCGGGAGTCGATCGATGGCGACCCGTAGACGACGCCGCAAGGCTTCGTTCTCGGCCCGGTCAACCGGGTCCGAAAGCGGTCGGTCATCGAGAACGGGCTCATCGTCGGCCAGAACCTCGTGGCGATGCTTGGCCCGGCGCCCGAGATGAGTGGACGCGGCGTTGGCGGTGATGCGGTAGAGCCAAGTCGAGAACTGGGCGTCACCGCGGAATCGTTCGATCCCGCGGAATGCCCTGAGGTATGTCTCTTGGAGCACGTCGCGTGCGTCCTCCTCGTCACCGGTCAACCGATAGGCGAGCGTGTACGTCTCGGCGTACGTCGCTCGGACCAGTTCATCGAAGGCAGCGCGATCGCCGGAACGGGCGCGATCGACCAAATCCGTCGTCGGTGCCTGGTCGATCGGATCTGACCCGCGATTGATCGCAGCTGTTACATCACGATCGCGTGACATGGACCTCCCCAGTTCGGTCGGGGCCTGTCATCGAGTTCCGCTGTGGATCAGCGGGTCTCCTTGTGCATGGTGTGAGTGCGATCCCAGCGGCAGTACTTCTTCATCTCGATGCGCTCGCGCTGGTTCGACTTGTTCTTGGTGGTGATGTAGTTGCGTCGCTTGCACGTCTGACACTCCAGCGTCACGTGCACTCGCTTGTCGCTTCCGGCCATGACGGCCTCCTCGTTCTTGGTTTCTTACGGCGCGGCTTGCCGGCCCGCTAGCTGATGATCTTGGTGACGCGGCCAGCGCCCACGGTACGGCCACCCTCACGGATAGCGAACCGCAGACCCTCGTCCATCGCGATCGGCGCGATCAACTCGACCTTCATGGTGGTGTTATCACCCGGCATACACATCTCGGTGCCCTCAGGCAACTCAACATGACCAGTCACGTCAGTGGTCCGGAAATAGAACTGAGGCCGATAATTCGAAAAGAACGGCTTGTGACGGCCCCCCTCTTCCTTGGTCAACACATACACCTGACCCTCAAACTGAGTGTGAGGCGTAATCGACCCAGGCTTGGCCAAAACCTGACCCCGCTCAACCTCTTCACGCTTGGTGCCCCGCAACAACACACCAGCGTTATCACCCGCACGACCCTCATCAAGGGACTTACGGAACATCTCAACCCCAGTACACACCGTCTTTTGCGTCGGGTGAATACCAACAATCTCGATCTCATCGCCAGTACGAACAATGCCCTGCTCGATACGACCAGTCACCACCGTGCCCCGCCCAGTAATGGTGAACACATCCTCGATCGGCATCAAGAACGGCTTGTCAGTATCACGATCAGGCTCAGGAATGTACTCATCAACCGCCGCCATCAACTCCAACACCTGAGCCCCCGCCCCAGCATCGCCCTCCAACGCCTTCAACGCCGACAACTTCACCACCGGCACATCATCACCAGGGAACTCATACTCACTCAACAACTCACGCACCTCAAGCTCAACCAGATCCAACAACTCCTCGTCGTCAACCTGATCAACCTTGTTCAACGCAACCACAATCGCCGGCACACCAACCTGGCGAGCCAACAACACATGCTCACGAG
>CAZEFG010000306.1:0-2963 GCA_964511355.1 uncultured Iamiaceae bacterium | reverse complement strand
CGTTCGGAGATCTCGAACGCTCCCGCGAGGATGGTCCGTTGGATTTCGGTGTATTGCGGCTGGCCCGTGACCATTTCGCGCAACTCCTCCTCGGTGACCTCCTCGCGCTGCAGGGTGGGATCCCCACCGAACAGCCGTACCACCAGGTCGGTCGATCGCGATAGGAGCCACACGGCCGGGCGAGTGAGCTTCGACATGATGGCCAAGGGCCGTGCGGCGACCAGCCCCCACTTTTCGGCCCGCTGCATGGCGAGACGCTTGGGGGCCAGCTCGCCGAACACCAACGTCAGGTAGGCGAGTATCAGCGTGACGACGATGACCGACGCTGGTCCGGCCGCTCGGCCCATGAACGAAAGGGGTTCCTCGAGTGGTTCGGCCAGTGAGACTGCTGCCGCGGCCGAAGCCAAGAAGCCGGCGAGGGTGATGCCGATCTGGATGGTGGCCAGGAAGCGATTGGGTTCGCGGGCAAGCTTGGCCAGAACCGCTCCGGATGCCGACTGTTGCTCCAAGCGTTGAAGCTGGCCGTCGCGCAGCGAGACCAACGCCAGTTCGGTGCCGGCAAATGCCGCGTTGAGCAGCACCAGCAACGCCACCAGACCCAATTGGGGTAGGACCTCAGCCACGCCGGCGCCCTCTATGTGTGATCACGGGATCAGACTACGGGCCAGCCGGGCGGTTACCTGGCACCGGCCCTCGGGTGAAGATTTTCACAAACAGGCCGTAGGGCGGCAGGATGAGGGATCGTCCAGTCCCCGGAGGGCCCGTGTTCGCATCCCTAGGAAGGTGGTGTTACCGCCACCGCCTTTTGGTCATCGGCGTGTGGATCGTCGCGGCGGTCGTCGGCGCCGGGTTGCTCAGCCTCATCGGCACCCAGACGCGCACCGAGTTCAGTCTTCCCGATGTGGAGAGCCGGCGAGGGGTCGAGATCCTCGAGACGCATTTCGAAGGCCAGGGCTCTGGGTGGGGAGGCACGATCGTCTTCACAACGCCCGACGGCGTGGATGATCCCGACGTCAAGGCGGCCATGGTCGAATTGCTGGATCTGGTGAGCGCCATCGACGGCGTCGTCCAGGTCGTGAGCCCGTACTCGGACGCCGGTGCGATGCAAGTCGCCTCTGAGGGCCCACTGGCCGGCCAGGTCGCCTACGCCCGCATCGATCTACCTTCGGACGTCACTTTGGAGCAAGCCGAGGTCATCCGCGAAGAGATCGAAGAGCACCTGCCCCAGATCGATGGCCTGCAGATCGAGCTGGGCGGGTCCATCTTTGCCCCCTTCGAGGAGCCCACCGCCGAGCTGGTGGGCCTGGCGTTTGCCATCATCATCCTCATCGTGGCCTTCGGCTCCGTGCTGGCCATGGGGATGCCCATCGCGGTGGCCGCCGCAGGGATCAGCGTCGGGGTCATCCTCAGCGGTCTGCTCAGCAACGTGGTCGAGGTGCCCGACGCCGCCCAGATGCTGGGTGTCATGCTCGGCCTCGGAGTCGGCATCGATTACGCACTGTTCATCGTCACCCGCTTCCGAGAGAACCGGCGGGCGGGACAGGACATGGAGACCGCGGTGGCGGTGGCCATCGACACCGCCGGCCGGGCGGTGACCTTCGCCGGAGCAACGGTGGTGATCTCTCTGCTCGGCATGTTGATCATGCAGGTCGGCTTCGTCGACGGCCTGGCCATCAGCGCCGCGACCGTGGTGTTGGCCACCATGATTGCTTCGGTCACTTTCCTTCCTGCGGTGATCGGCGTGTTCGGCGAGCACATCGAGGTGAGTCGCTGGCGTGGTGTGATCGCCGCCGGCTGTGTCTCGATCGCTCTGCTGGGCCTGGCCTTCTCCGTGCCCACCGCGATGTATGTCTCGCTCTTTCTCGCTGTCCTGGTGATCGTCGCCAGCTTCGCCATCGCTCCTCTGCGAGCCCAGGTTCCTCACCGGACCCCGCCGCCGCCCGAACGCACGTTGCCCTACCGGTGGAGTCGGCTCATCCAGCACCACCCCTGGAAGGCGGCACTCGCCGGGTCGGCCCTGCTTGTCGTGCTGGCCATACCGGTACTGCAGCTCGACCTCGGCTTCGCTGACGAAGGTAACTATCCCGCCGAGACCAGCACCCGGCGGGCCTATGACCTGGTGTCGGATGGTTTCGGTCCCGGCTACAACGGACCGTTGGTGCTGGCCGCCGAGATGGTCGACGGTGTCGATCAGGAACTGCTCCTCGGGATCACCGCCGCCGTCGACGCCGACCCCGGTGTGGCCGCGGCTCTCGGCCCGATCCCCGACGACATGGAAGCGCCGTCGGCGTTCATCTGGCAGGTCCTCCCCACTACTTCGCCCCAGGACCCAGCCACCACCGACCTTGTCCACCGCCTGCGCAGCGACGTGATCCCTGCGGCAACAGGCGATTCGCAGCTCGAAGTGGTGGTGGCCGGTGCGGTGGCGGCCAACGTCGACTTCACCGACTACCTGGGAGCTCGACTCCCGATCTTCCTCGCTGCTGTCCTGCTGCTGTCATTCCTGCTGCTCATGGTCGTGTTCCGTTCGATCTTGGTACCGCTCAAGGCCGTGGTCATGAACCTGCTCGGTATCGGCGCAGCGTTCGGGGTCATCGTGGCCATCTTCCAGTGGGGATGGGGGGCTCAGTTCATGGGTATCGCCGGTGCGCCCATCGAGCCGTTCATGCCGATGATGCTGTTCGCCATCGTCTTCGGTCTGTCGATGGACTACGAGGTCTTCCTCCTCTCCCGCATCAAGGAGGACTGGGACCGCACGGGCGACAGCCACACCTCGGTGGCCAACGGCCTGGCCTCCACCGCTCGGGTGATCACAGCTGCCGCGGCCATCATGATCGTGGTGTTCGGGGCCTTTGCTCTGAGCGATGAGCGCATCATCAAACTGGCCGGCCTGGGTCTGGCGGTGGCCGTGTTCGTCGACGCCACCGTCATCCGCATGCTGTTGGTGCCCGCCACCATGGAGC
>CAZEFG010000305.1:0-2978 GCA_964511355.1 uncultured Iamiaceae bacterium | reverse complement strand
GGTCGGTCAGGGGGCGGCGATGGCGGTGAGGATGTCGAGGCGGGCCGCACGCCGGGCGGGGCGCAGGGCGGCCAGGATCCCGGCGGTGGCACCCAGGGTGACGATCACGACAAGGGTGGTGACGGGGACAGCCAGGGTGAGCTCGACCTGTTCGGATGACGCGAAGGCCCGGAGGGCTGCCCATGAGCCGATTGTGCCCACCGCCAGACCGATGACGGTGCCGAACACCGCGACGATCACCGACTCCCATCGCACGGTCGCCCGCAGCGATCGACGACCCATCCCCACCGCCCTGAGCAGGCCCAGCTCGCGGACTCGCTCGTGGACCGAGAGCGACATGGTGTTGCCGATCCCCATCACCGAGATGATGACGGCGATGGCGAGCAGGGCGAACACCACCCCGATGAGCTGGTCGATCTGCCCGGAGATTCGCTCGACGTACTCCTCGCGGTCCATCGGCGGAGGAGCAGCCTCGTCGGCGGCGACGGCTGTGATCGTGCTCCGAGCCGCGACGGGATCGGCGTCGGGGGCCAGACCGATGAGGATCACGGCGGTGGAGGCGGGCGAACCGTAGCGACCCCAGGTCTGGGAGTCGATGACCACGTCTCCGGCGAGGTCGCGCGAGCGATAGATGGCATCGATGGTGAGGTCGGCTGGGTCGGGTCCGATCGTCATGGCCAGCGTGTCACCCACCCATACGCCATGGTCTTCGGCGAATCGACTCGACACGGCGATACCAGACGGGCCGAGCGTGCGCGGGTCCCCGGCCACCGGATCCAGATCGATCAACGCGGCCAGCGCGGGCGTGTCGGTGATCGTGGGATAGACAACCGCATCACCGAGGCGGCCAACACCGTTCGCCATCGGCACGACGGTCGCGGTTTCGTCCAGCTCGCCCAGACGGGGAGCCAGGGTCCTGGGCAGGCCCGG
Source organism: uncultured Iamiaceae bacterium (assembly GCA_964511355.1). Classification (GTDB taxonomy): domain Bacteria; phylum Actinomycetota; class Acidimicrobiia; order Acidimicrobiales; family SKKL01; genus SKKL01. Next base: position 2,048 of record CAZEFG010000305.1, on the reverse strand, counting down.
TCCACTGAACCCGTCCTGTTCGATGACCAGGTCTCCGGCGAACTGGGCGTCGACGGTCCGGTTGATGTAGCCGGTGAGCGAGCTGGCGGTGGTGCTGAAGAACACCACGATTGCCACTCCCACCATCAGGGAGGCCGCAGTGGCGGAGGTCCGTCGAGGGTTGCGGGCGGCGTTGCGGCGGGCCAGGTCGCCGGTGCGCCCCCTCAGCCTGGCGATCGGCCAGCCGAGGACGGCGGTCATGGGTCGGGCCAGGACCGGTCCGGCCACGATGGCGGCCACCAGTAGCGCCAGCACTCCTGCGGCCGCGATCCCCATCGACACCTCGTCGCCGGTAGCGGTCAGCCCAAGGGCGAGGGCACTGATGGAGGCGAGCAAGCCGCCGATGACCACACGGCGCCGGGAGATGCCGGTCTGGTCGGTGGCGAGGTTGCGGACCGCGGCCAGGGGCGGGGTGCGGCTGGCGTGCACGGCGGGGATCATGGCGGCGGCGAGGGTGGCGACCACGCCGAAGGTCCAGGCGACGACCAGTGAGGTCACGCTCCAGCGCAAGGAGCCGGGGACTCCGAAGCCGGCGGCGTCCATGGCCCAGGTGGCGAGCGCGGCGAGCCCGATTCCGCCCGTCACCCCTATCGCCGAGGAGGCGACACCGATCAGCCCGGCTTCGGCACCGACCGAGGCGAGCACTTGGCGACGCGAGGCCCCGAGCGCCCGAAGGAGAGCGGCTTGGCGACCCCGCTGGGCCACGACGATGGCGAAGGTGTTGTGAATGGTCAGGGTGGCGACCACCAGCCCGATGCCCGCAAAGACCGTGAGCATTCCCTGGAAGAACCCGATGAAGTCCGTCTCCAGATCGGCGATCTGTTCGGCCGAGAGTTCCGACCCAGTGATGACCTCGCTGTCGTCGGACACCAGGGTGGAGACGGCGGCGGCCACCTCTGCTTCGTCGACGCCATCGGCCGCGGCGACCCGGATCGAGGTGGCCAGGGAGGTGTCGCCGACGAACAGGTCCTGGGCGGTTTCGGTGGCGAACAGGGCCTGGGTGACCGGACCCTGGCTGTCCTCGCCAGCGAAGGTGGCGATACCGACCAGGGTGGCCTGAAGGGCCTCCGGGGTACGGAGGGTGATCACGTCACCGATCGAGTGACCGCCGCGGCGCGCCGAAGCCCTGTCGATCACCACCTCACCGTCGGCGACAGGAGCCCGCCCCTCAGCGACGGACCAGGGCGACAGCCTCGGATCGTCGATCCAGTTACCGGCCAGCGTCGGAGGTCCATCGCCTCCGATGGGGGAGCCGGATGCGTCGAGTATCTGGGCGTGGCCTTCGATGGCGAGGGAAACGGCCGAGACCTGTTCGAGAGCACCGATGCGGCCGACGAGTGACACGGGCACGGTGCCCAGGTCCATCGCTACCTCGTCGTCCCCGGAGCGCAGGTCGCTGCGGACGACCGCGGCGAGTCCTTCGTTGCCGGTGACGAACGCGTCGCGGAAACCACCGCGCATGGTGTCGCCGATCACCAGGGTGGCGGCGAGAAAACTGACACCGAGCACGATCGCCACGGCGGCGGAGATCACTCGACGGAGATCGGCCCGGAGGCCACTGAGAACAACGGTGATCATCTCAGCCTCCCAGCGACTTCATGTGGTCGAGAATCCGCTCGGGGGTTGGCCGTACCAGCTCGTCGACGATGCGGCCGTCGGCCAGGAACGACACCGAGTCGGCGAACGAGGCGGCCACCGGGTCGTGGGTCACCATGACGATGGTCTGGTGATCGGTGTCGACGGTCTGGCGGAGAAGTTCGAGGATGGCGGCGCCCCGGCGCGAGTCGAGGTTGCCGGTGGGCTCGTCGGCGAAGATGATCTCGGGCCGACCAACCAGCGCCCGAGCCACCGCCACCCGTTGTTGTTGACCGCCCGAGAGTTCGCTCGGACGGTGGTCGAGGCGGTCGCCGAGAGCGGTCACCCCCAGTACGTGGTCGAACCAGGCCCGATCGGGGCGGCGCCCGGCGAGGTCGAGGGGGAGGGTGATGTTCTCGGCGGCGGTGAGGGTG
>CAZEFG010000304.1:0-3005 GCA_964511355.1 uncultured Iamiaceae bacterium | reverse complement strand
ACCCCGACCTGTTCTTCCCGGTCGGAACCACCGGTCCGGCCATCGAGCAGATCGACAACGCCAAGGCCGTCTGTCGCACCTGCGACGCCCAGGTCGCCTGCCTCGAGTACGCCCTCACCACCAACCAGGATTCTGGCGTGTGGGGCGGTACCTCCGAAGAGGAGCGCCGCAAGCTTCGCCGTCAGTGGATGGCACGTCGTCGCGCCCAAGCCGCCTCGTAGCCAACAAACGCTGTAGCATTGCTCACATCGTAGATCGACGGCTCGGAGCGCTCCCCCCGCACTCCGCCGTCGTAGCCGGCCCCCCACTCGTGGGGGGTCGGCTCGCGTCCGGGCTCTCACTCCCCGGTCGGCTCGGGGACTAGCCGTTCCTCGCCACGATCCGGTGCCGGCACCACAACCGCCGGCATCTCACCGGTTGGTCGCCGCAGTATCTCGTCGTCGCCCGACAACCACGGCGCATCGAGCTGCACCTTCAGTTCGACCACGGTTCCGGGACGGGGCGTTCCGGGACGATTGGTGTAGATGCGGAGGGTCCCGCCCAACTCGGACTCGACCAGGCTGCGCACGATGGTGAGGCCCAGTCCGGCGCCGTCGGCCAACTCGAAGTTCGGGGGCAGCCCGACACCGTCGTCGACCACCGAGATGGTGAGCAGTGAGTCAACGTTGGACAGCCCGACCTTGACGTGCCCGCCGTAGAGCTCGGCGCCTTCGGGAAAAGCGTGGTCGACGGCATTCTGCAGCAACTCGTTGAGGATCACCGCCAGGGGGGTCGTGACCTGCGCCGGTAAGCGGCCCGCGTCGCCGTCGGAGCGGAAGTAGATCGGCTGTTCGGGCGGCACCATGCTCTCCTCGGCCATCCGCAGGATCGGCCGCAGCACCGCGCCAAAGGCGATGTCTTCGTCGGCGGTATGTGACAACGTCTCGTGCACCAGGGCGATCGAGCGGATACGCCGGACCGACTCTTCGATGGCCTGGCGGGCCTCAGGGTTGGCCAGCCGTCGGCCCTGCAACCCCAACAACGAACCGATCGTCTGGAGGTTGTTCTTCACCCGATGGTGGATCTCGCGGATCGTCGTGTCCTTGGAGAGCAACAGGCGATCCCGGCGCCTCAGGTCGGAGATGTCGCGACAGATCAGGACCGCCCCGCTGACCTCGCCAGCCTCGATCAGCGGGAGGCACCGGAATACCACCGTCGTTTCGATACCGACCTCGACCTCTCTGGTCACGGGGATCTTGTTGGCGAATGCGGTACGGGTGATCCGGTCATCGAATCCGTAGTCGGTGAGACGCATCCCCTCGGTGTTGCCGTGGATCCCGATCCGGTGAAGGGCAGAGATGGCATTGGGTGAGGTGAAGGCCACCCGACCGCTGCGATCGAGCAGGATCACCCCGTCCCCGACCCGGGGTGGCTCCTCACTGTCTGACTCCTCGGCCGGATAGGGGTACTCGCCGTGGGCGATCATCGCCGCCAGCTGGTTGAAGATGTCGACGTAGGTCCGTTCGAGTTCGCCGGGCTGCCGGCCCACCAGCGGAACCGAATCGCGGGTCATCACCCCGATGACCTCGCCCTGCCAACGGACCGGGATGGCCTGGACCCTGACCAACTCGCGGATGGAGCTGACGGTGATCTCGCCCTCGATGATCTCGCCGTGCTGCATCCCCCGCGCCACGATCGACCGCTCGCTGGCCGGCAGGACCTCGCCGACCATGTCGAGCCGGTAGAGCGTCTGGCTGGTGGTCGGTCGGATGTGTCCGAGAATGACGAAGGAGGCCTCGTCGACTTCGGGTGCAGCCTCGGAATCGGAAGGCGAGTCGACCCGGGCGAACAGCAACAGGTCGGCGAAGCAGAAGTCGGCCAAGAGGCCCCAGCCCGCGACCAGGCGTTGGAGATGGGCGGTGGCTGCCTTGTCGAGGCTGGTGTGTTGACGTACTAGCTCGGCGAGGCTGGCCATCGGCCCATGCTAGAACCGCCGAACAGTGGGCCGATCAGGCGTCGACGGTGGCCGAGCGAGGGGTCTCCCACTTGGCCCAGCAGCTCGGGCAGTGCTGGAACATGATCTCGTGCACCACGTCGATGCGGTCGAGGTAGCCGTGATCGCCGCAGTCAGGGCAGCGGGTGGGGAAACCCCATTCGGCCTTGGGTGGAGAAGCCTCGGTGAGGTCGATGACCGGCTCGCCTCGTAGATCGAGCGCAGCATCTTGAGTCTTGGTCTTCGTCTTGAACAGTCTCATGGCGCCTCCTCCTCGGGTGTGGGGCCTTAACCCCGACTACCTACCCCGGGTGACGGCTCATGCTACAACCACTGAGAGTGACTAGATAGGTCATTGGGATCATTTCCCTAAAGTTCGGCGGCCGATCTGCCGCTAAGTCGTCCCCGCACCCGCGGGGGTCAGACGGTGAGAGCGGGGCCCCATAGGGAAGCGCCGACATCGAGCAGACCTTCGAGGTCGGCGATGTCGCGCTCTCGATGACGCACCGAAACCACCGCGGCTCGGGTGGCGAGGTCGGCGCGCAGTTCGGCCTCCCGTCGGGCCACCAACGCGAAGTTGGCGAAGCTGTCGCCCACCTCCGACAGGACCCTTCCGGTGGTGCGGTCGACCCCACCGTCTCCCAGGACGGCTCCGATGGCCTCGGCCTGCTCGGACAAGCAGCGGGCGACCTGTTGTGCCTGGCGGTCGAGCAAAGAGGCCGGCAACACCTTGTTGACCACCACCGCCCCCAGGTTGAGGTTGCGACGGCTGAGCTCGTCGACGAAGTACCCGGCCTCACGCGCGGGGGCAGGTTCCAGGGTGCTGACCACCACAAAGGCGGTGCGGGGATCGTCGAGGAGGCGGGAGACAGCCTCGGCCCGCTCGACGAAGCCGTCGTACATGGTCTGGAACAAGATGAAGAACTCGGCGATGTCCTCCAGGAACTGCGAGCCGAGGATGCGATCGGCGATCGTGTAGAACGGCTTGGACGCCACCGTCAACATCCGCGAACGGGCGGGGGCGATCAACCAG
>CAZEFG010000303.1:0-3015 GCA_964511355.1 uncultured Iamiaceae bacterium | reverse complement strand
GCCGAGCTGGCGCCGTTCCGTATTCTCACCGGCATCGAGGTCGACATCCTCGAAGACGGCAGCCTCGACCAGGACGACGACCTGCTCGAGCGGCTCGACGTGGTGGTGGCCAGCGCTCATTCCAAGCTGCGCATGCCCAAGGCCGAGATGACCCGCCGCCTGGTCACCGCCGTTGCCAACCCCCATGTCGACATCTTGGGGCACTGCACCAACCGCAAGCTCAGTGGGCGGGGACGGCCCCAGTCGACCTTCGACGCCGAGATCGTCTTCGCCGCCTGCGACATGTTCTCCACCGCGGTCGAGATCAACTGCCGACCCGAGCGACTCGACCCACCCGACGACCTGCTGGCCCTGGCCGTCGAGATCGGGTGCTGGGTGAGCATCGACACCGACGCCCACGCCCCCGGTCAGCTCGAATGGCAGGGCCACGGCTGTGCCAAGGCCGCCCACGTCGGGATCACCCCTGACCGCATCGTCAACACCATGGCGGCCGACGATCTGTTGGCCTGGACCTTTATCGGCCGCTGAACGGGGCGATGCCGACCGGCGGATTCGATCAGCGAGACTGGTGGCTTGCGTAGGTGGTGTTTCCGTCGAGTGTCGGTGCTGGCCGCTCTGTTGATGGCGGCGGCGTCCTGCACGGCATCCCCCGGGTCGGATGCTGCTCCGACCACGGCTCTGCCCACGACGACCACGACTCTGGCCACGACCACGACCCGGCCCGCCACGACTCGGCCGACCACGATCCCGACCACGACCACACGCCCTGAGCCGGCTTGGACCGTCGGCGCCCAGCCGCTGCCCCAGCGACCCGACGGTCTGGGTGAGATCCTGCCCACCCCCGAGGTGCTCCGCGATCGTCGCCTGCCCACCGTCAGCGCCCTCCCGCCCCCGGTAAACGGCGCCTTCGAGTCGACTATCGGCCCGATCACTCCGTCGATCCGTGCCCGCATGGGCGGCACCTGGTCGCCGGAATGCCCGGTATCCCTGGATGATCTGCGGTATCTGACCGTTAGCTTCTGGGGGCTCGACGGGGGCCACCACACGGGCGAGATCATCGTCAACCACGAGGTGGCGACCGACGTCGTCACGGTGTTCGAGCAACTCCACGAGGCTCGGTTCCCGCTCGAGGAGATGCGCATCATCGGCGACGCCGACCTCGATGCCGCCCCCACCGGCGACGGAAACAACACCGCCGCGTTCGTCTGTCGCCCAATGCGCGGTGGAAGCAGCTGGTCCGAACATGCCTATGGGTTGGCCGTCGACATCAACCCGTTCCTCAATCCCTATGTTCGCGGGAATCCCGACTCGGCGAACTGGGTCGTGATCCCCGAACTGGCCAGCGCCTACCTCGACCGTGAATGGCATCGATCGGGGATGATCCAGTCGGGCGACGTGGTGAACGAGGCGTTCGAGGCGATCGGCTGGACCTGGGGCGGCACCTGGTCGTCGCCCGACCTCATGCACTTCTCCCGCGGCGGCCGCTGACCGGCCGGCCTGGGACACCCGCCCAGATTTCGGCCGCCGACGTGATCGCTAGCATCGTGGGTCATGGAGATCGCCGAGATCACACAGGTCGCCGACGTAACCCCCGAGCTGGTCGAGGCCTTCGCCCGGCTGATCCCCCAACTGTCGTCGTCGTCGCCGGCTCCGTCTGAGGACTTCCTGCGCCGCATCGTGGCCTCGCCCGCCAGCCACCTGTTGATCGCCCGCGACGACGCAGGGCGCGTGGTGGGGAGCCTCACCGTCGTGGTGTTCGCCATCCCCACCGGCATCCGCGCCTGGATCGAGGACGTGGTGGTCGACCGCGACGCCGCCGGTCGAGGGATCGGCACCGCGCTCAATCGGTTCGCCCTCGCACTGGCCAAGGACCTGGGGGCCAAGACGGTCGACCTCACCTCCCGTCCGTCGCGCGAAGTCGCCAACCGGCTGTATCGGGGGCTGGGCTTCGTGCCCCGTGAAACCAACGTCTACCGCTACGACACCGACTCCTGAAGCGAGCCGTTCCGCGCTGACGCGCTGACCGCGCTCAGGACGGCTGGTCGGCCATCTCCTCGATACGACCGTCGACGTGGCGGGCGAACCGGCCCCGGTCGCGGCCGTGGGTGGGGGCCTGGGCCTCCCAAGGCCATCCGCCGAACCCGGTGGTCTGGTAGTCGCGCATGGCCTGTTCGATCTCGGCCCGGGTGTTCATCACGAACGGTCCGTACTGCGCCACCGGCTCACCGATCGGGCGACCCTGGAGCATCATGATCTCAGCTCCGTTGTCATGGGCCACCAGCTCGATGTCTACTTCGGCGTCGATGACCGCCCCGGTGTCGGCCCCCAACTCGGTGTCGGCCACGCTCAGTCGGTCGCCCTCGAACAGGTAGAGCATCCGGTTGACCCCGGCCGGGCCGGCGGGAAGGGTCCAGCGGGTCCCGGGTTCGAGACGAATGTGCCAGATGGCAACGTCGCTGTCAGGACGAGCCGCCCACGAATCGGGCGGCGGCGCAGTCGGTTCGGCATCGCCCAGCCGACCGGCGATGACGGTGACCTCGACAGTGCGGCCATCGGCGTCGGTGACCACGTGACGGGGCACATCGTCGTCCCAGAACATCGTGAAGTACGGGTCGACGAGCTTGTCGGCGGCCGGCAGGTTCAGCCAGATCTGGAACAACTCGAGTGGGTTGGGTTGGTCCTGGCTGAGCAGGGGGAACATCTCGGCGTGCACAACACCCTTGCCGGCGGTGAGCCACTGCACGTCGCCCCGGCCGAATCGGGCCGCCGCGCCCAAGGAATCGGAGTGATCGATCAAGCCCTTGCGCACGTAGGTGACGGTCTCGAAGCCCCGGTGGGGATGGCCAGGAAAGCCGGGGACGGTGGTGCCGTGGTACATGCTCCAGCCGTCCTGGCCCGAGAAATCCATGCCCAGATCACGGTCGTCCACCGGCACCGCGGGCGCCAGGGAGTCGTTGGCGGCCGGGTAGGCGTCGTCGTGGTGAGCGCAGAACAGGAACGGGTCGAGCGTCGGCC
>CAZEFG010000302.1:0-3048 GCA_964511355.1 uncultured Iamiaceae bacterium | reverse complement strand
TCTGGCGGTAGCGACCCGACAGGAACGCCGAGCGGTTGAGGACGATGTCGATCTCGTCGGCCCCGGCGGCCACCGCGGCGGCGATTTCGTCGAGCCGGACCGACAAGGGGCCGAGTCCGGCGGGGAAGGTGCCCGCGACGCTCGCCACCTTGACCCCCGTGCCGGCCACCGCTTGGGCGGCCACAGGGACCAACTCGGGATACACGCACACCGCAGCCACCGAGGGTATTCCGCCTAGCGCCACGTCGGGACGCACTGCCTTGGCACACAGGGCCGCGACCTTGCCGGGGGTATCGATGCCTTCGAGGGTGGTGAGGTCCATGCACCGGATCGCCAGATCGAGAGCCGCCAGCTTGGAGCTGGTCTTGATCGAGCGGGTTCCGAGCGCCGCTGCCCGCTCGACCAGGCCGACCTCGTCGACCGGGGTGACCCCCACCTGGGTGCCGTCGGGCAGCGGGGGCAGCCAAGCGGCCGGACCGGAGCCGGATTGGGGGTGAGAGCGGTCAGGCTCAGCGACGAGTGCCACGCCGCCACGCTATCGGCCACGCCAGAGAGGTGGGCTCTCGGTGGGGCATGATGCAGCGGTGAACGTCAACGTGGTCGACCATCCGCTCGCCGCCCAACGTCTCGCCATCCTGCGCGACGAAGCGACGCCCAACGCCACCTTCCGGCAGGCCCTACAGGAGCTGTCGGGCTTCGTGGTGTACGAGGCCACCCGGTCGCTCGCCACCGAGCCCTTCGAGGTCGCCACCCCGCTCACCACCACCACAGGGCATCGCGTCTCGCCCCAACCTCTTCTGGTGCCGGTTCTGCGCGCCGGGTTGGGGATGTTGGTGGCCGCCCAGCAGCTTCTCCCCGACGCTCCGGTCGGTTTCATCGGCGTGCGCCGCAACGAAGAGACGCTGTTGCCCGATGCCTACATGTCGACGGTCCCGGCCGACCTCGACGGGGCGCCGGTACTGGTGCTCGACCCGATGCTCGCCACCGGCGGGTCGCTCGTATACACCTGCGAGCAGATCGCCGAGCACAACTGCGGACGACTGATCGTGGCCTGTGTGCTGGCCGCACCCGAGGGACTCGAACACGTTGCCGCGGCCGGCTTCGAAGTCGAGGTCCACACGGCCTCGGTCGACTCCCACCTCAACGAAGTGGGCTTCATCGTCCCGGGTCTCGGCGACGCCGGCGACCGCCAGTTCGGCGCTCAATAGCCCGACAACCCCGGATTTCCGGGCTTCCCAACTCAATACTCACAAATGTTGATCGGATTAGTCGGTTTTAGCTAGCCTGACCGCCGTGACGCTCACCGCCGACTCCCTCACCGAGGCCGACCTCACCGCGCTCAACGCCCGGTTCGAGTCCGCGACCGCGGCCGAGATCGTCCAGTGGGCCGCCGAGACCTTCGGCGACAGCCTCTGCATCGCCGCTTCCATGGCCGACGCAGTGCTGATCGATGTGGCCTCGAAAGTGCGTCCCGGGCTCGACACGATCTTCGTCGACACCGGCTACCACTTCCCCGAGACCCTGGCCACCGCCGAACGGGTCGGACGTCGCTACAACATCGAGCTGCGCGTGGTTGGCGACCAGTCCCCCACCGACGACCTGTGGCGGACCGACACCGACGGGTGCTGCGCCAAGCGCAAGGTCGCTCCCTTCGACTCGGCTCTCGGCGAGTACTCGGCGTGGATGAGCGGCTTGCGCCGGGCCGATTCACCCGAGCGAGCTGACGCTCCGATCGTCACCCGCGACGCCCGGGGCCTGATCAGCATCCGCCCACTCGCCACCTGGGACGACGCCGTCACCGACGCCTACATCGCCGCCAACGACATCGTGCTCAACCCCTTGCTCTTCGACGGATACCCCTCGATCGGCTGCGCTCCCTGCACCCAACGAGTCGCTCCGGGGGCTGACCCTCGTTCGGGCCGTTGGGCGGGGTCGGCCAAGACCGAGTGCGGGCTCAACCTCTAACAGGAGAACCGATGACTCTGCTCGACAAAGACCGGCTCGACCACGACCGCATCGCGACCGGACGTCTTGCTCACCTCGACGAACTCGAGTCCCATGCCATCTTCGTGATGCGCGAAGTGGCCGCCGAACGCGACAACCCCGTCATCTTGTTCTCCGGCGGCAAGGATTCGGTCGTGCTGTTGCACCTGGCCGCCAAGGCGTTCGCTCCGGCCCGCATTCCGTTCGCGGTGATGCACGTCGACACCGGCCACAACTTCGCCGAGGTCATCGACTTCCGCGATCGCCGGATCGCCGAGCTGGGTGTCGACCTCGTGGTGGCCTCGGTGCAGGCCTCGATCGACGCCGGTCGTGTCGGCGATCCCGGACCGGGTGGCTCCCGCAACCGGCTCCAGTCGGTCACCCTCCTCGACGCCATCGCCGAGCACCGCTTCGACGCCTGCTTCGGGGGCGCCCGGCGCGACGAAGACAAGGCCCGCGCCAAGGAACGCATCTTCTCGGTGCGCGACGAGTTCGGCCAATGGGAGCCCCGCAACCAGCGGCCCGAGCTGTGGCACCTCTACAACGGCCGCGTCCGGCCCGGCGAGCACCTGCGGGTGTTCCCGATCAGCGACTGGACCGAACTCGACGTCTGGGAGTACATCGCCCGCGAAGGCCTCGAACTGCCCGAGATCTACTACGCCCACGAGCGTGAGGTCGTCGAACGCGACGGCATGCTGCTGGCAGTGAACGAATGGGTCGTCCCCGGCCCGGGCGAGAACCCGTTCGTCGAGAAGGTCCGCTACCGCACCGTGGGCGATGCCTCCTGCACCGGCGCGGTCCGCTCGACCGCCACCACCGTGCACGAGGTCATCGACGAGATCTGCGCCTCGGTGCTCACCGAACGAGGCGCCACCCGCGCCGACGACCGCATCTCCGATGCCGCCATGGAAGACCGCAAACGTGAGGGCTACTTCTAAGCCATGAGCAAGATCCCCGCCAGCACCACCCATTCGGACTCCGAGATCGAGGGTGTCAGCACCTTGGAGATGGCCGACACCGACCTGTTGCGCTTCGCCACCATCGGCTCGGTCGACGACGGCAAGT
>CAZEFG010000301.1:0-3065 GCA_964511355.1 uncultured Iamiaceae bacterium | reverse complement strand
ACCTGGTCCAGCACCTCGAACCTCAAGCCCAGGTCGGTGGCTCGCCCGAACCAGTCGAAGAACTCGCCGGTGCGGTACTGCGGGTCGAACGGGCCCACCCGATGGAGATCGTCGGCGCGGATCAGCATGGTGCCCGCCGAGTTGGCGGCCATGGGCTGGTCGGGGCAGTGCAGGGTCGATGCCAGCTCGGGATCGAGCTCGGGGCTGAGGAAGTGAGAGACGTGGCCGAACACCATGGCGATCTCGGTTCGATCGCGGAGCGCAGACAATTGGAGTTGGAGCTTGTCGGGCGCCCAGCGATCGTCGGCGCTGAGGAAGGCGAGGTGGGTTCCGGTGGCCGCGGCGACGCCGGTGTTCATTGCGGCCGCGGGTCCGCCATTGGGTTGGCGGATCACGGTGATCGTCGGTTCGAGCGCTTCGGCGACCGCCGCGGTGCGGTCGGTCGAGCCGTCGTCGACCACGATGATCTCGTACGGGGCGACGGTTTGGTCGACGGCGCTGGTCACCGCTTCTGAGAGGTACGTCTCGGCGTTGTACGCCGGGATCACGACGCTCACCCGTGCAGGGGATACCTCATCGTCAGGGGATGCGCGGTGGTCAGCGGTGTTGGCGGGCATGGTTCAGATACTGGCCGATGAGCACGCGACCGCTCACGCCTTGACACCGTCGGTGTCGCGCCGCACGATCCGGGCATGCCAGAGCTTGTGACCGGACCGACCTCGATCATGGCCCCGGGGGAACCGCCCAAGGAGATCCTCGAGTTCGTGGGACGGGTGAACACCCAGACCGACAACGTCAGCATCGCGGTCATGACCGCGCCCCAGGGTTGGGAGGAGCCGGGCCAACGGCCGGACTTCGACGAGTGGACCGTGGTGCTGGAAGGCGAGATGCGGGTCGAGCACGAAGGCGGCGAGCTGACGGTGGGCGCCAATCAGGCCGTTATCACCCGTGCCGGCGAATGGGTGCGCTACTCGACTCCCAACGCCGGCGCCCGTTATGTGGCGGTATGCCTGCCGGCCTTCTCCCCCGACACCGTCCACCGCGACACCTAGCCGCACCCAAACCGCCCCCGAGCCGGCTCGTCGAGCAACGGGTACCTTGACCGAGGTCCGTCGGGAGGAGCAGCGCGTGAACGAATCTTCACCGGGAACTCGGCTGCTGGATGTCAGCGGAGTGATGGCCGACGCCGAAACGCTCTACAAGGACCTGCACCAGCATCCTGAGCTGTCGATGCAGGAGCATCGCACGGCGGCGCTGGCTGCCGAGCGACTCCAGGCGGCTGGTTTCGAGGTGACCACCGGCGTTGGGGTCACGGGCGTGGTCGGTCTGCTCCGCAACGGCGACGGTCCCACCGTGATGCTGCGGGCCGACATGGACGCCCTGCCGGTACCCGAGCAGTCCGGCGTTCCCTACGCCAGCACTGTCGATGGCGTGATGCATGCCTGTGGTCATGACTTCCACGTGGCTTGGCTCGTCGCCGCCTGCGCCCACCTTGCGGCCCACCGCGACGGGTGGCGGGGAACGATCATGGCGGTGTTCCAGCCGGCGGAGGAGACAGCCGAGGGTGCTCGGGCCATGATCGAGGACGGCCTCTTCGAGCGGTTCCCCAAGCCCGATGTCATCTTCGGCCAGCACGTTATGCCCACGCCGGCGGGGCTGATCGCCGGCAAGAGCGGGGTGATCACCTCCACCGGCGACACCTTCGAGATCCGGCTGTTCGGCCGCGGGGGCCACGGGTCGATGCCTCACGCCACGGTCGACCCGGTGGTGATGGCTGCCGCCGTGGTGTTGCGCCTTCAGACCATCGTGGCCCGTGAAGTGGCACCCCTCGAATCGGCGGTCGTCACCGTCGGCTCGCTACAGGCTGGGGCCAAGGCGAACGTCATTCCCGACGAGGCAGTCATCGGCCTCAACCTGCGCACCTACGACGATGAGGTTCGCGCCCGGGTGCTTGATGCCATCCGGCGGATCGTCGAGTCCGAAGCGGCGGCCTCGGGAGCCCCCCGAACCCCCGAGATCACCCCTGTCGACCACTACGACCTGGTCATCAACGACGAGGAGGTAACGCCCCGTCTCCGGGACGTCTTCCGCCAGAATTTCGGCGACGATCGGGTGGTCGATGTCGCTCCGCTCTCCGCGAGTGAAGACTTCGGATCGTTCGGAAAGGAATGGGGTGTGCCCTCGGTGTTCTGGACCGTCGGCGGCTCCGATCCCGAGGCCTACCGGCGTGCCCAGGAGGCCGGCGACCTCAGCGAGTTGCCGACCAATCACAACCCCAGGTTCGCACCCGTGCTCGACCCCACCTTGCGCACCGGTGTGGAAACCTTCGTCACCGCCGTGACCTGGTGGCTGGCGCCAACGACCCCCGAAAGCTGAGTCCCGAACGGATGGATGTCCCACCGGTCCTGCACGGACTCAATCCAACCCTTTATCTAGGGCTGAACCTGGCGGGGACGTTCGTCTTCGGTATCAGCGGCGGACTGGCGGCGGTGCGCGCCCGGCTCGACATGTTCGGGGTGGTCGTGCTCGCGGTGATCGTCGGCATCGCCGGGGGAATCACCCGCGACCTGCTCATCGGCATCCCGCCTCAGACGTTCCGTGACTGGCGCTATCTGGTTGCGGGTACCGCGGCGGGACTGCTGACCTTCGTGGCCCATGGCGTGCTTTCACGCCTCGAACGACCCATTCTCATCTTCGACGCCGGAGGTCTCGCCCTGTTCTGTGTGACCGGATCGGCCGCCGCGCTCCACAACAACCTCGGACCGCTCGAGGCGGTTGTGCTCGGCGCCATCACGGGGGTGGGAGGGGGAGCCCTGCGCGACGTGTTGCTGCGGGAGGTGCCGGTGGTGCTGCGAAGCGGGCTGTATGCCGTACCAGCTCTGTTGGGTGCCGCGGTCGTCGTGGTCGGCTGGGAGGCGGGCGCCAAGACCATCGTCGTCCCCATCCTCGGTGCGGCCGTTTGCTTCGTCATCCGCCTGATCGGCATCTACCGCAACCTAAGCCTGCCCCGACCCCACGCCCACGAAGCCGGCCCCGGCTGAAGGGGTACCCCGGTCCAGAGCCCT
>CAZEFG010000300.1:0-3113 GCA_964511355.1 uncultured Iamiaceae bacterium | reverse complement strand
TGGCCATGCCGCCGTCGGCGATGACGTTCACGTAGACACCCGTCTCGTCGAGGTGCCGCATCCGGGCGGCCCGTACATCGGCCACCGCGGTTGCCTGGGGCACGCCCAACCCGAGCACGCCCCGGGTGGTGCAGGCGTGGCCAGGACCGACTCCGACCAACACTCCGGCGGCTCCGGTGCGCATCAGGTGCAGTGCCGCCTGATAGCTGGCACAACCGCCGACGATGACCGGAATGTCGAGCTCGCGGACGAACTGCTTGAGGTTGAGCGGCTCGACCGTGCGCGACACATGCTCGGCGCTGACGACGGTGCCCTGGATGACGAGCATGTCGAGCTCGGCTTCGGTGATCGCGGCGGTGAGCGATGCCGTGCGCTGGGGCGTCACCGAGGCGACCGCCACCACCCCCGCCTCGCGGATCTGACGGATGCGTTCGGTGACCAGCTCGGCCTTGATGGGCTCGGCGTAGATCTCGCGCATCCGGCTGGTCACCTTGTCGAGTGACAGGCTGGCGATCTCGTCGAACAGCTGCTCGGGATCGGCGTAGCGGGTCCAGAGGCCTTCGAGGTTGAGCACCCCGGCGCCTCCCAACCGGCCGAGCTCGACGGCGGTGGCGGGGCTGACCACCCCGTCGACCGCGGCGGCCAGCACGGGCATCTCGAACTGGTAGGCGTCGATCTCCCAGCTGATGTCGACGTCTTCGGGGTCGCGGGTTCGGCGGCTGGGCACGATGGCGACATCGTCGAAGCCGTAGGCGCGACGACCGGTCTTGCCCAATCCGATCTCGATCTCCGCCATGGGGCAGCTCCTGCTTCTGGCTGGCGAAAAGGTGATCTTATCGTGACCGGCAACCAGCCCCGACTGCGTGGTGGCGGGAGGAACGCTTCGGGCTCAGCGTTTGGTGACGGTGCGGAACAGCTGGCGGGCCACGGCGGCGTTCATCTCGTACATGGCCTTGGAGCCGGCGCCCGACACCTTCTTCACCAGTCCGCCGTCGGTGGCCGTTTCGAGCGAGTCGAGGCCGGCCAGCACCGCATCGCGAGTGGCGTCGGTGGCCTGGTAGCCCATGGTGGTCAAGGCCTTGACCAGATCGGACTGGGCGACCGGGCCGGGCGCCGCCGCGGCGATGACCCGCAGCGCGTCCTTGGTGAGCTCAGCGCCCTGCGCCACTGCTTCTGCGGTGGTCATGACCTCGTCAGGGCCGCCCTCGACCGAAGCCAACCACCGCTTGACCTTCTGGACGATCTCGGCGTGGGTCTCGCCCTCGAAACTCAAGCTGGCCATGGCCTTGACGCTACCGTGCCCGCCGCCTGGTCGGCCGGGCAGGCCAGGCTCAGCTCTGGCCGGCGATCTCGTCGATCAGGACACGACGAAGGAGCTTGCCGGTGGGGTTGCGGGGAAGCTCGTCGCGGAACAACACCGAGCGGGGCACCTTGTAGTTGGCGAGGTTGGCCTTGACCCAGGACTTGATGGCGTCCTCGGTGGGCGTATCGGGAGCGGCGGGTTCGGCCACCACCACCGCGATGAGGCGCTGGCCGAACTGGTCGTCGGGCACCCCGAACACCACTGCGTCGGCGATGGCCTCGTGGGCGAGGATGACCTCCTCGACCTCCTGGGGGTACACGTTCTCGCCGCCCGAGACGATCATGTCGTCCTCGCGGCCGTCGATGTAGAGACGTCCAGCAGTGTCGAGATGGCCGAGGTCGCCGGTGCTCATGAAGCCGTCGATCACCTGCTTGGACCCGCCGTGGGTGTAGCCGTCGAACACGTTGGCGCTGCGCACGAAGATGCGCCCGGTCTCGCCGGGCGCGACCTCGTTCCCCTCCGAGTCGAGGAGACGGATCTCGATGCCCTCAACCGGTGGGCCGGCCGTGTCGGGCGCGGCCCGGAGATCGGCCGGTCCGGCGATGGCGACGGCCGCGACCTCGGTCGATCCGTAGAGGCTGTAGACGTTGTCGCCGTAGGCGTCCATCCAGCGGGTCGCCAGCCCACCGGGCAGCGCCGAGCCCGACAGGGTGACCACTCGCAGGTCGGGGGTGGGGTGGTCGGCCCGCACCTCGGCGGGAACCTCGAGGATTCGCTGGAGCATGGCGGGCACTGCGGCGAAGGTGTCGATCTTGTGGCGGGCCAGTGTCTCGACCGCATCGAGCGGATCGAAGCGCTCACGTAGGACGAGGGTGCCCGACATCATTGCGGTGACCAGCAGGTTGGTCAGCCCCCACGTGTGGAACAGCGGCGCCGACACCAGGGTCGCCCGTCCGGCCCGGACCGGGATGCGGGTCATGACCTCGACGTTGGACTGCGTACCCGCCTTGGCCTTGTCGCGGTCGATGCTGCGCTTGGTGCCCTTGGGAGTGCCGGTGGTGCCGGAGCTGAGGATGATCACCGAGCTGTGCGACTCCGGCGCGGCCACCTCGCCGCCGTCGCCTTGTTCGGCCATGGCTTCGAGCGACGGGCTGGCGTTGTCGGAATCGCCGCCGCCCGCAGTGGTCCAGGTGCGGTAAACGCGAACCTCGTCGGTCAGACCCGAGCCTTCAACCTCGGCGGCGAACGAGTCGTCGTGCACCAACACCGTCACGTCCTCGCGTCGGGCGACCTCGCCCAGTTGCGGCCCCGAAAACCCCGTGTTGAGCAGCACCGCGTCGGTTCCGAGCTTGCCGGCGACCACCAAGGCCTCGACGAAGCCTCGGTGGTTGCGGCACATGATCCCCATCACGTCGGCGGCGGTGATGCCCTGGGCGCGCATGGCACGAGCCATGTTGTTGGTGCGTCGGTCGATCTCTCCCCAGGTCAGGGTGCCCTTGGCATCGATCACGCCCGGCCGCTTGGGGTAGCGGTGCGCCGAGATGGCGACGGCGGCGGCCGGGCTCGACCCGACCTTCTTCGCCGCGGCGGCGATCTTGAGCAGGCGATCGGGCCGTACAGGCTTGAGGACTCCCGTCTTGGCCAAGGCTCCCAGGGTCTTGAACGCGCTCATCCTCGAACGGTAATCGCGCGGCCTGGGGCTCGCCCTCGATTCCGTTCCATGCGGATTCAGCTCGCCCTCAGCGTTCTGAATCCGCACAGAACGAGCGAAGCGGGTCAGCCGAAGCGCAAGGCGTGATCAGTCCGCACG
>CAZEFG010000299.1:0-3159 GCA_964511355.1 uncultured Iamiaceae bacterium | reverse complement strand
CTCGGAGCGGTGATCGCCCACGGCGACTACCGGCTCGACAACTGCATGTTCCACGACGACGGGCGGCTCGCCGCGGTGCTCGACTGGGAGCTCTGCACCTTGGGCGATGCCATGGCCGACCTCGGCACCATGCTCATCTACTGGACCGACAGGGGCGAGGAGCGGATGGGCATCACCCCGGCCACCACGGCACCCGGTTTTCCCGACCGGGCCGGCCTGGCCGCCCGTTACGCCGAGCAGTCGGGTCGCGACATCTCGCTGCTCCCGTACTACATGGCCTTCGGGCACTGGCGCCTGGCCTGCATCATGGAGGGCGTCTACATCCGCTACGCCACCGGAGCCATGGGCGACCAGCAACAGGCCGGAGCCGAGCTGATGGCCGGAGAGGTCATTCGCCGCTGTCAGCTGGCGGCCGACAGCCTCGACCTGCTCGCCTGATTGTTAACGGCGGGTGCCGACCTGGATCTCCTTGAACGGGATGTCGCGGTCGACCTGAGGTTCCTTCGGTAGACCCAGCACCCGCTCGCCGATGATGTTGCGCTGGATCTCGTCAGTGCCACCAGCGATCGATGAGGCGTGCACCGACAGAGCCAACTGCTGGAACATTCCGTCGTCGGGGGCGTCTGAGCCCATGAGCATGCCCCGGGCGCCGAGGATGGCCATCGACAGGTCGCGGGCGCGCCGTCCCTGTTCGGATGCGGCGAGCTTGGCGATCGACACCTCAGGGCCGGGCTGGCGACCTCGCTGGGCCGCCGCTCTGGCCCTCAGGGCGGTGAAGCGCTGGACTTCGGCGAAGGCGTAAAGGTCAGCCAGACCCTGGCGGATCACCGGATCAGCGGCGACCCCCATGCGCCGGGCGAGATCGATCACCGCCTTGGGGCTGCGGGCTGCTTGTCCGCGCTCGGCGGCGGCCTGATCGGCGCGGGCTCGTGCGATCAGCTCGGTCATGGGCTGTTCGAGGTGCCCTGCCTTGGGGCCGGGGGTGCCGGCGACGATGCCGTTCGGCGCGCCTCGGCTACCAAGTCCCTGACGTTCGTAGGCCAAGGTGGCGACCGCAACCTGCCAGCCGGTGTCGACTCCGCCGAGGATGGCATCGTGGGACACCAGGGCGTCGCTGAAGAAGACCTCGTTGAAGGTTGCTCCACCGTTCATCTGCTTGAGGGGCCGGATCTCGATGCCCGGCTGGTCCATGTCGATGATGAAGTAGGTGATGCCGCGGTGTTTGGGCGCGTCGGGGTTGGTGCGGGCCACGAGCATGCCGCGGCTGGCGGTCAGCGCTCCCGAGGTCCACACCTTCTGGCCGTTCACCACCCACACATCGCCGTCGCGGACGGCCCTGGTCTGCACGCTCGCCAGGTCTGAGCCGGCCCCTGGCTCGCTGAACAACTGGCACCAGCCTTCCTGGCCCGAGGCCAGGGGCATGAGCCAGCGTTCTTGTTGGTCATCGGTGCCGAAATCGATGGTGACCGGCCCGCCCATCATCTGGCCGAGGCCGCCCGGTGGTGCCACCGCACCGGCCGCGGCCAGCTCCTCGCCGACGATGCGTGTGTCGTCGCGACTCAGTCCCCGCCCGCCGTGCTTGCCGGGCCAGTGCGGGAACGCCCATCCGGCGGCAGCCAGGTCGTGCCACCACTCGCCCAACGTGCGGTCGGGATCCCAGTGCTCGGCGATCCAGTGGCGCGCTTCGGTCCTTACGTCGGCCATCGTGTTCCCCCCTCGGCAACGGTTGGCTGGCGCGAACCCTACCTGGCCAAGGCTGGCCAGGTCGGTCAGAAATGGGTGGTGAGCCAGGGCGCAGGCGAGGAGGCGAAGAAGGCGTCGGCCCGGCGCAGGGCGTCGTCGCCTCCGGAGTCGATGCGCCCGGCGCGGGCGAGCACGCTCGGGGTCACGCCGCCCATGTAGATCGAGCCCAGGTCGGCCACGTCGAGGGTGAGGTCGGCAGCTCGGTCGGTGCGAGCAGCTTGGGCCCCGTCGGGTCCGCCTTCGATCAGGTAACAGCCGTCGTTGCCGGGTCGGAACGGGTCGACTACGCCGATCACGAGGCCGTCGTTGATCGGGTAGCGCCGGGCGGCGAGGGTGCCGGCGATGTCGAGGGGCCGAACCCACAGCGCGTCGACGACCTGGGTCGTGCCCAGGCGGCGCACGTCGGCCAGACGCCAGCGGATCGCTTCGTCGACCGGCCGGGCGGATGCGACCACGGTGGTCATCAGGTCGTGGTCGATGGCGTACTGCCACAAAGCAGCCTCGACTTCGGGGGTCTCGCCGAAGAGTTCGTCGACAATCAGCGTGCCGGTGGGATTGCCGTGTTCCCAGGCGCGCTTCTGCCGCAGGGCCAGATAGCCGTCGGGAGTCCCACCGGGGGACTCGTGGAGGAGGTAGAAGCGGGCGGTTCCGCCGTCGCGTTCCCACTCGTGGTCCTTGAACCAGCGCTCCCACCACCCCTCGCTGCGGTTCACCGCGCCCGGGATCGCCAGGCGACAGCGCTCGTAGATGCCGGGGATGGCCGGAATGGCGTCGGACCGGCTGACCAGACGGAGCCGGCCGGGAGCGGCGGAAGGCTGGCGCAGGGTGGTGCCCTGGGTGGGGATCGACCAGTTGGCTTCGAAGGTGGCGGGTCCGTAGCCGAATCGTTGGTAGATGCTGCCCTCGGATGCGGTGAGGAGTGCCATGGGCTCGCCCCGGTCAGCCACATCGTCGAGCTGGTGGTCCATCATCGCCCGCAGAACACCTCGACGGCGGTGGGTACCCCGTACGGTGACGATGGTGACGCCGGCCGCGGGCGTTGTAACCCCGCCAGGCAGGGTCAACTCGAAACTGTGGGCTCCGGCGGTGCCGACGATCATGTCGTCCATGTATGCGGCGACGGTGCGATCGAGCTCGGTGTTGGCGCGGATCTCGTCGACGTTGTCGCGGGCAGCGTGGAACCCGAACGCCCCTTCGATGACCCGCAGGAAGTCACGGAACTCTTCGTCGGTGACCGGGCGCAGCTCGATGCTCATTTGGGGGTCCATCCGCGCAGTTTCGCTGCTGCCGCACCAGGTTGCACCACGATTTCCATCCGTTTCAGGATCGGGGACCCTGTCGCCTATGCTGACTCGTCTCATGGTGGCCGTAGCTCAGGTGGTTAGAGCGCCAGGTTGTGGCCCTGGAGGTCGGGGG
>CAZEFG010000298.1:0-3168 GCA_964511355.1 uncultured Iamiaceae bacterium | reverse complement strand
TGATCTCGACCGCGGTCGAGAACATCTCACAGGCCGTGAACACGATCTCGGCGTCGAAGGTCGACTGCGGTCGTCCCCGACCGACCAGTTTGCGGTTGGTGCAGTGGCCGAGGATGTCGACGTGGGGGTTCGACACCGCGGCCACCAGCCGCCGGGTCATGGCGTCGCGGGGCATCGCCAGCTTGGAGTGTGCACTGGCCACGACCACGTCGAGGCGCTCCAGCAGGTCGGGGTCCTGGTCGAGACTGCCGTCGTCGAGGATGTCGACCTCGATACCGGTGAGGATGCGAAACGGGGCCATCTCCAAGTTGAGGGCCTCGATCTCGTCGAGTTGCGCTTCAGGCGTTCGCGGTTGAGGCCGTGGGCGATGGTGAGGCGGGGCGAGTGGTCGGTCATCACGAGGTAGTCGTGGCCGAGCGATTGTGCCGTGCGGGCCATGGCCGCGATGGAGGCACCGCCGTCGGACCAGGTGCTGTGGCTGTGGCAGTCGCCCCGGAGTGCGGCCAGCAGGTCGGCCCCGTCGCCCGGTGAGATCTCGGATTCCCGGTCGAGGCGGTCGAGGTACTCCGATGGTCGTCCGGCCACGGCGTCGGCGATGACCCCGCCGGTGGCGGGACCGATGCCGGCCAGCTCCTGGAGGGTGCCATTGGCTGTCCTCTGTTCGACCTCGGCCGGATCGAGCTGGTCGACGACCTCGATGGCCCGCTGGAAGGCTCGCACCTTGGCCGAGGGCGCCAGGCCCCGGTCGAGCAGGTAGACCGCCCGCTCGAGTGCGTCACGCGGCGTCATGGCCTCGAGAGTACCTTCGTTGCATGTCGATTTTGGCGGCCTCGCACCGGCGCTCGTTTCCCGTCCGAAACGTGGTCTTCGCCGGCCTCGTCCTCCTCGCCGCGTGTGGCGGTGAACCAGCCGAGCTCGAACCGCTGGCAGGTCCGGCGCCACGGCCCTCCACCGGGGAGGCGGTCGCCGAGCCCGAGGTCGCCTTCGACCGCCCTCCGCTCGACCTACCGCTTCTGGTGGGCGAGCCCCGTGCCGTCACCCTGGTCGACGCCGGCGCCGCGCCCCATTCGGAGGTCCGGGTCCGTCCGACGGTCGGAACCGTGCAACAAGTCCGGCTTCGCCAGCTCGACGGGAGCTTGATCACCTTCCAGAGCCCGGGCCAGCCCCAACAGACAGAATCGGTCGCCGTCGGGCCCTACGAGTCGGTGGCCGACACAGTGGTTCTCGACGTGACCGACGACGGGTTCACCTACGACCGCTGGCTGTGGACCTACGACATCAGCGAGACGGGCCGCGGCTTCGAGAACCTGGAGCTGCGCGAAGCATTCACCGCGACGGAACGATCCGACGGCGTTCGTCTGCTGGTGAACAACCGCAACGACGTACTCGGCTTCACCGTGCTCAAACCGGTCGTACCCGAGGACCAGGCACCGACCCTACGCACCCTGCTCACCGACCACATCCTGCTCATGGCCTTGCCTGCAGAGCCGATCGGGGTTGGCGCAGTGTGGACCCAGCACGCCGTGGCGCCCATCGACGATTACCTGTTCGACCACAACGCCACCTTGACCCTCACCGAACTGCACGACGATCGGGCGGTGGTGCGTTTCGAGCAGGTGGCAACCGGCCGGCCCCAGGAGGAGCAGTCGATGTACATCCAGGGGCTCAAGGATTACAACTTCCGCTCCGAGGGCACCATCACCTTCCACTTCGATCTCCCGGTGCCGCTGTACGACATCAAGATCGCGGGCTACCAGTTGATGGAATCCCAGTTCGGCAACCGCACGGCCCACACGTCCCACCACATCGTCGCCGAACTCCCTTGATCCCCGGTTGACACCACCCACCTCTTGAGCGACTGCTAGCTTCCCCAGCATGAATCGGCGGTGTAGGACAGCAGTACTCGTGTCATTGGCCCTGCTACTGGCGGGTTCATGTGCCCCGGCACATGAAGAGTTGGCTCCGCTGCAGGGGCCCGACGGGCTCCCTGTATCGGGCGACCGGAGCGGGGGCGACGCCGCCGCCCCCGCCGACATCGACTTCGCCGATGTAGTGCTTGATCTTCCCCCGTGGCCCGAACCGGCCATCGAGTTGCTCGACCCGGGATCCGAACCTCGACAAGTCCTCGCCTACGACCCCCAACCGGGGAGCACGCTGGCCGTGCGCACATCCGAAACATCGGACTACGTGGTGGACAGCCCGGGCTACCACGAAGAAGAACACATCTCAGGGCTCGAACGCGACTACGACGTAAGCGTCCTTGCCACACAAGGTGAGTTGATGGTCCTCGACGTCCGATTCGTGAACTACCACATCGTCGATCCTGCGTCGTTGGATCCCGACCTCGTGGCGGATCTTCGCTACGACTACGGCAACCAAATCGGCACGATCGAACGGATCGTCCGCCGCACCGACGGCAGGACCGTCAACCAGGCGACGGTCACCCCTAGGGGATCGGTGGACCTGGTCACTTCCCCGATGGTCGACTATCCCTTCCCCGCCGAACCGGTGGGCGTAGGAGCCGTCTGGGAAGTCCGCACGCAGGTCGGATCCGACGGAGTTGTCGGCGACGCCGTCAGCCGAATCGAAATAGTCGAAATCCAACCCGACCAGGTGACCGCTCGGGTGGAAACGACCACGACCGCCCCGCCCGGCACCCTCAGCGAGGACGGCAACGAGATCGGCGGCCTTGAAGCCCGAGAATCCGGCACCGTCACCTGGATGCTCAAGTCCGGATTCGTACTGCAAGACCTTGGCGCTGCCACCCACATGGCCATGCGAGCAACCCAAGGCGGCGTCTCCTTCGATGTAAGCCTCGATGCGACCATGACCATCCGGATGAGCCTCCGCTGACGCCGGCGATCTCGCTCCCGACAGCAAAACCTGCAACGATCCTGGGCGTACATCACTACAGGGGGAGCATCTAAATGCCCGAGCAGAACGAGGCCGTGATCGTTGCGGCCACCCGCAGCCCGATCGGCCGTGCCAACAAGGGTTCGCTGGTCGACAAGCGAGCCGATGAGATGATGGGCGACATCCTCAACGCCCTGATGGACAAGGTCCCCCAGGTCAAGAAGGAAGACGTCCAGGACATCCTGTGCGGCAACGTGGCCCAGTCGGGTGAGACCGGCTTCAACATCGCCCGTACCGCGAGCATCCTGGCCGGTT
>CAZEFG010000297.1:0-3179 GCA_964511355.1 uncultured Iamiaceae bacterium | reverse complement strand
TGTCGGCGTTCTCGCGGATGCAGCAGGTGTTGAGGACGACCACATCAGCGTCGTCCTCGTTCGCGGCCGGCACCAGGCCGTCGGCTTCGAGGAGTCCGGCGATGCGTTCGGAATCGTGCTCATTCATCTGACACCCGTAGGTGCGGATGAGATAGGACCGGGCCATCCCGCCAGAGTAGGGGTTGGGCCGGCGCGGGCCCTACCCGGACCGTCGTCGCTACCCCATCCTCACCCCGAGCCGCCTCACGAGGTGGGTTCCAGCCAATCGGCCAGCAGCTCCTCGCTGAGGGCCCACAACCTGGCCGCCGCTTCGTCGTCACGGCCGTGGATCGACGGCTGGGTGAGCCGACGGCGGTGGTAGTAGCCGCCGGTGGCGGTGGCCACTTCGTCCGCCGCCGCCAGGTAGATGGCCGTATCGGCCCCCTGAGCAGCATCGATCGCCACCATCCGGGGCAGCATCCTGACGAAGCGCTGGGTGACCCGCGTGTCGCCCTCGCCCCCGAAGTTCGTCTTCACCAGCCCCGGATGCATGGCGTTGGCGGTCACCCCCGTGCCGACCAGGCGCCGAGCGAGCTCGCGGGTGAACAGCACGTTGGCGAGCTTCGCCTTGCCGTAGACGTCGTAGCTCACATAGCGGCGGGTGGATTGGATGTCGTCGAAGGCCAGGCCTCGGTAGGCCACCCGGTGCATGTCCGACGACACGACCACGACCCGGCTGGGCGCCGACTCGGTTAAGCGCGAGCGCAGCAGGTGAACAAGCAGAAAATGCCCGAGATGGTTCACGCCGAACAGGTACTCGAACCCCTGGACCGTCTCGGTCCGCTTCGACAAGGTGAGCCCGGCGTTGCAGATCAACACGTCGAGCCGGGTGAACCGATCGAGGAACTCATCGGCGCAGGCCTGCACCGAGGCCAGGTCGGCGAGGTCGAGGTGGAGCAACTCGACGGTGGCACCCGTGCGTTCCCGGAGTCGACTCTGGGCGATGGCCCCCTTGGCTCGATTACGAGCGGTGATGACCACCTGAGCGCCCAAGTCGGCCAGCGCCGCCGCGGTCTCGAAACCGATTCCGGAGTTGGCGCCGGTGATCATGACCGTGCGCCCTGCCATCGGCGGTAGATCCATCGAGCCAGGCTAGGACGTGGCGGACCCGGACCCGGACCTGGCCGAGTGATGGGCCCGGACGCGGCACCGCCGGCCGGTGTCTGAGCACACGGCCGGCGGCGGCATCGGGGTCCTAGGGCGGGCAGGACCCGATTGGGGGTGGATTTGTCACGCTCGGGCGGGCGAACTCGAACGTGACAGGCGTACTGATACCCACCTCATCCAGAGCCAAACCACATCCTGAGGAAATCTTTCCTGAGAGTGGCTCGACGGGCTGAATCAGTCGAGGCTGATCGGCTCGTTGTCGGCATCGGTCATGACATCGGCGGGCTCGCCTTCATCGTCGGTGACCCCAATGCCGACCTGAGTGCGAACCCGTTCAGAGATCTCAACCATGACCTCGGGGTTGTCATGCAGGAACGCCTTGGCGTTCTCGCGGCCCTGTCCGAGCTGCTCGCCCTCGTAGGTGTACCAGGCGCCGGCCTTCTTGACGATGCCGAGGTCGACACCCAGGTCGAGCACCGAACCCTCTCGGCTGATGCCCTTGCCGTACATGATGTCGAACTCGGCCTGACGGAACGGGGGGGCCACCTTGTTCTTCACGATCTTGGTTCGGACCCGCTGGCCCACCACCTCTTCGCCGTCCTTGAGTTGCCCAATCCGCCGAACGTCGATCCGGCACGACGAATAGAATTTCAATGCACGGCCGCCGGGGGTTGTTTCCGGGCTGCCGAACATGACCCCTACTTTTTCGCGGATCTGGTTGATAAAGATGACGCAAGTCTTCGACTTCGCAATTGCCCCCGTCAGCTTCCGCATTGACTGGCTCATCAACCGAGCCTGCAAGCCGACGTGCGAGTCACCGATTTCCCCCTGCAGTTCCGCCTTGGGAACGAGGGCGGCAACCGAGTCAATAACGATGATGTCCACCGCGTTTGACTTCACGAGCATCTCGGTAATCTGCATCGCCTCTTCCCCGCTGGAGGGCTGGCTCACCAGCAGCGTTTCCAATTGCACGCCGAGCTTCTTGGCCCAACTGGGATCGAGCGCGTGTTCCGCATCAACGAACGCGGCGATCCCGCCCGATTTCTGAGCCTGGGCCACTACATGCAAGGCAAGGGTCGTCTTACCGCTCGATTCGGGGCCGAACATCTCGATAATCCGTCCACGCGGCACGCCCCGGCCTCCCAGAGCCAAGTCGAGCGAGAGCGACCCCGTCGAGATCCCCTCGATCGCTTTGTGGTTCGTCCCCAGGGGCATAATAGCCCCCTCGCCGAACGACTTTTCGATCTGCTGCAAGGTGTTTCGCAGCATGGGATCGGCGAAGAGTTCCTTGGCGGCCTCATTCTTGGAGGCGTCCTTGGCGGACGTTTTTGCTTTTTTGGCTGCCATTTTACCGTTGCTCTTGGATGCGACCGTAACCATTTCCCAGGGCTCCTTTATCTGGAATGATCGAGGCCGCTGCAAGCAGCCTTACCGATCAAACATGTACATTTGAATAGTGTACAGATTTGCACGTCCGATGCAATCTTGTTTCTGAAAGAAATGATCGGCGCTAGGTGTGACACGGTAGGTCAGAGGAAGGGGGCGAAAAAAGAAAAACTTCCCATTGGGACCTAAACCCCTTCATTCACACGAGTTGCAAACGCAGAAAGGATTTACCGCGTTCAGCTTTACCCTCTCTAGCGAGACAGAAAAGGGAGCCATACGGCCACCCGCAGCCCCAACGGAACACGGTACACTCACCCGTCCAACTTACCTCGGCCGATTAGCGTATATTTCGGGCCGGTGCGATCGAGCTTGCTGGCGTAGATAATCACCTCCGTGACCGGAGTTTCACCGATTGGCGTAACCGTGTTCTCGTGCAGAAGTGTCTTCAGCGTGGCCACATCGCGGGAGAATCGCTTCATTCGGCCAAGGGTGAGGTGGGCGTGATACTTCTTGCGACTATCAGGCGGAAAACCGATCGAGGCGAGCTTCTCGGTCAGGTCCTCCTGCAATGCAATCAACGCGTCGGCCCCCTGTCCGGCACCAATCCACAGCGTACGCGGGTTGTCGATATTCGGAAAAGCGCCAGT
>CAZEFG010000296.1:0-3186 GCA_964511355.1 uncultured Iamiaceae bacterium | reverse complement strand
CGGTTGGCACGCGCTCGTTCGTCCGAGCCGGAAGGTGGCTTCGGGAACGGTGCTGAGTCCCGCTTCGGGTGACCCTTCGGTGCGGGTTGAGGTGGGGGACGACCTGGGGGAGGGGCGACGCCATGTCAGGGTCCTGGTCGCTGACGGCGTGGATCTGCTCGACGCGCTCGCTCGGGTCGGGGAGGTGCCCTTGCCGCCCTACATCCACCAGACCCTGGCCGACCCCGAGCGGTACCAGACGGTCTTCGCCCGCCGGGCTGAGTCGGTGGCTGCCCCCACCGCGGGGCTTCACCTCACCGAGCCGCTCATGGAGCGCATCGTGGCCACCGGGGCGACGATCCATCGGCTCGATCTGGCGGTTGGGCTCGGGACCTTCCGACCGATCACCGTCGACCGGGTCGAGGACCACGTGATGCACGCTGAGCGCTTCCACGTCCCCGAATCGACCTGGCAGGCCTGCCGCGAGGCCGATCGGGTGATCGCGGTAGGTACCACCGTGACCCGAGCCCTCGAGTCGGCGGCCGTGCTCGGGCACCACCAGGGTGCCACCGAGCTGTTCATCCGCCGGGGCTATCAATGGCAGGTGGTCGACCTGCTGCTCACCAACTTCCATGTCCCCTGCTCGTCGTTGCTGGTGATGATCGACGCGTTCATCGGTCCACGCTGGCGACACCTCTACGAGGTCGCCCTGGCCGAGGACTACCGGTTCTTGTCATTCGGAGACGCCATGCTGCTCGATCGGAGATCGTCGTGAAACTGTCGGTCGACCTGTCGGCCACCGACGGTGCCGCCCGCACCGGGCGCGTCGTCACCCCACGAGGCGGGTTCGCCAGCCCGCAGTTCATGCCGGTCGGCACCAGGGCCGCGGTCAAGGCGCTCGACACCACCGACCTCGAAGCGCTCGGTGCTGAGGTGGTGCTCGGCAACACCTATCACCTGATGTTGCGCCCGGGGGCCGAGCTGATCGATCAGATGGGTGGACTGCCGCGCTTCATGGACTGGGGCGGCCATATGCTCACCGACTCCGGCGGCTACCAGATCTTCTCGCTCGAACCGAAGGTCACCGACGAAGGGGCGATGTTCAAGTCGACCTACGACGGCGACCTCCATCACCTCACGCCGGAGTCGGCCGTCACCATCCAGGCCGCGCTCGCCGC
The DNA here is from genome assembly GCA_964511355.1 of uncultured Iamiaceae bacterium. GTDB lineage: Bacteria > Actinomycetota > Acidimicrobiia > Acidimicrobiales > SKKL01 > SKKL01. The sequence continues at coordinate 2,029 of CAZEFG010000296.1, read as the reverse complement.
CGATATCCAGATGGTGCTCGATGTGTGCCCTCCGTTGCCGGCGCCGCGCTCGGTCATCTCCGATGCGGTGGAGCGCACCACGGCGTGGGCCAAGCGGGGCCGGACCGCCTTCCTTGCCGAGCGTGACCGCCGAATGGCCAGTGGTGCCGCTGACCAGGCGCAGTTCGGGATCGTTCAGGGTGGCTTGGAGATCGACCTGAGGGTCGAGAGTGCCCGCCGTACCGTCGAGGTCGGTTTCGATGGTTATGCGGTGGGGGGACTGTCGGTGGGGGAGACCCGCGAGGAGATGGTCAACGTTTTGGGCCCCACCCTGGCCGAGCTTCCTGCCGACCAGCCCCGCTACCTGATGGGGGTGGGCGATGCCGCCGGGCTGGTGGAGGCAGTGGCCCTGGGGGTCGACATGTTCGACTGCGTGCTGCCCACCCGGCTGGGTCGCCACGGCATGGTGCTCACCAGCGAGGGCCGCATCAACCTGCGCAACGCCCGTTTCGCCACCGACGACGGACCCCTCGACCCCGCCTTCTCCACCGACCTCACGGGTCGCTACTCGCGCGCCTACCTCCGGCACCTGCTGATGCTGTCCGAGCCGACCGCCCAGCGCATCCTGACCCTCCACAACCTGGCCTGGACCTTCGATCTGGTCGCCCGCATGCGTACCGCCATCAGCGAAGGCACCTTCGAAACGTTGCGTCGGCAGGTGCTCGACGTGTGGGGCTGAACCCCGGGACGCTAGCGTCACCTACCGCACATCTATCCCTGGGAAGGTCTCGTAGTCGTGGAATCTCTAGTCCTGCTCGGCGTCATGATGGGCGTCATCTGGGTCTTCATGATCCTGCCCCAGCAACGGCGCGCCAAGCGCCACGCCGAGATGGTGTCTTCCATCCAGTCCGGTGACGAGGTGCTCATTACGGCGGGGATCTACGGCACCGTCACCGAGGTCTTCGACGGCGACCTGTTCCTCGAGGTCTCCCCCGATGTCATCATCCGGGTGGCGAGTGGGGCAGTGGCCTCCAAGATCGAGTTCGAGGACGGCACCGGCGAGGTCGCCGAAGACGCGCCCGAGGCTGACTCCGACCCCGAAGGCTGAAGCAGGGCCACTGCCACAGCGGGCACGGCTAGGCGAGGCCCTGCCGATAGCCTGGACGACATGATCGTCGCGCTGTTCACCGGAACGCACTGACCATGGCCACCGTCGACCGGGTGCTGCCGTGGCGGCGCGAGCTGGCGCCGCCGTCTGTCGAGGTGGCCCCCCTGGTGGCGAGGTTCAAGGGGCGCGAGGCACGCAGCCAGGTCGCGATGATCACCCGGGCCTACGAGATCGGGCGCGACGCCCACGAAGGCCAGACCCGGATGTCGGGCGAGCCCTACATCACCCATCCCCTCGCTGTTGCCCGCATCGTGGCCGAGCTGGGTCTTGATGCCACCAGCGTGGCCGCCGCTCTCCTGCACGACTCGGTCGAAGACACCGGCATCGAGCTGGCCGACCTCGAACGCGAGCTCGGCCCCGAAGTGGCCTACCTCGTCGACGGGGTCACCAAGCTCGACCGGCTCAGCTTCGATTCCAAGGAGGCTCAGCAGGCGGCCACCATGCGCAAGATGCTGGTCGCGATGGCCAAGGACCTACGGGTGCTCATCATCAAGCTGTCCGACCGGCTCCACAACATGCGCACCATCGCCGCAATGCCGTCGTGGAAGCAGGCCCGCACGGCCCAGGAGACCCTCGACATCTACGCGCCGCTCGCGCACCGTCTGGGCATGCAGGAACTCAAGACCCAACTCGAGGACCTGTCGTTCGCTGCGTTGCACCCCAAGCGTTACTCCGAGATCGACCAGATGGTCTCCACCCGGGCGCCCGAACGCGACATCTACCTCACCCAGGTGCTCGAAGAGGTCCGCACCCGCCTGGCCGAGACCAACGTCGAGGCCGAGGTCACCGGGCGACCGAAGCACTACTGGAGCATCTACGAAAAGATGGTGGTCAAGGGCCGCGAGTTCGACGACATCTTCGACCTGGTGGGCATCCGGGTCA
>CAZEFG010000295.1:0-3187 GCA_964511355.1 uncultured Iamiaceae bacterium | reverse complement strand
GTGAGGGTTCGTTGGTGATCCACCCGGTTGAGGGTGTGCGTTACCTCCTCGATGGTGTTGAGGTTTCGGGCACCATCACTGGTCCGGTGCTGGGTCTGGAGCTGACCGCTGAGGCGCTTGAGGGTTATGAGTTGACTTCGCCTTTGTCGGTTGTTGTCACCATCCCCGCCGCCGAAGAGTGCGACGAAGAAGTCACCCCGGTCGCTCCCGAGGTCAACTACTCCGATCTCTGTGAGCGTGAGGGTTCGTTGGTGATCCACCCGGTTGAGGGTGTGCGTTACCTGCTCGAAGGTGTCGAGGTGTCAGGCACGATCGAGGGCCCGGTCTCGGGAACCCTCACCGCTGAGGCGCTCGAGGGTTACCAGCTGACCAGTTCGACATGGGAGATCGAGATCGCCATCCCGGCCGCCGAAGAGTGCGACGACACTCCTCCCCCCGGTGGCGATCCAGATCCCGATCCGAGGTTTGAGGTGGGTGCCGTCACGGCGGTTTGCCCTGCCGCCCCGTACCTCGACTTCACCGTTGACGGCAACGGGTCGGGCCCGGTCACCATCACCTTCTTGAACCCCACCGGTGACGACATCGTCCGCAGCGGACTCGGCGAGTCCGGCCGGATCCTGTTCCCCGGAGCCGAGCTCGCCCCTGACGGTTCGGTGGTCGGCTGGCCCGGCTGGGTTCAGAACGACGACGGCACGTGGTCCCGCGGCGGTGACTACGAGTGGGTCCTCGGCGGCGTAGTGGTGGAGTTCGAGCAGGACGGCGAGACTGCCATCCGCACCATCGCCTACCCGGTGCTCGATCCCACCGAGTGTGGTCCCGATGACTCCGATGTCGGCGGTGGTGGCACTGAGGTCGGTGGTATCGACGTCGAGCGTCCCTCCGACACCGGTTCGTCCACCTTGCCCCGCACCGGCGGCAACATCCTGGCCACCGGTCTGGTGGCTTTCACCTTGGCGATCATCGGTACGGCGTTGGTCGCCGTCGAACGCCGAGGCTTCCAGGTCGTTGGTCGGCGCGAGCGCTGATCCTGACCTGAAATAGCGGGCGGGCGAAGCGGGGGAGTCCTTCGGGACTCCCCCGCAGCGCGCTCGGGCGCGGGACCCGAAGAGGTGGTCGACCGAACCAGGCCCTGGGTCGTATGGACCATTCTGGGCAGACCTATGGACACTCGCCACCGAGCGTGGTTACGTTGCAATCAGCATCGTCTCGGACGGTGCTGGGGAAGTGATGATCCGCCAACCGCGAAACTGGTCGCTTGGGTTGGCGAGGAGCTAGAGCGAACCCGGCCCCCTTTGAAGAGGAGGCAGGACGCTCTGCGGGCGGCCGGTCTCCTCAAGCCAGCGACAGAGGAGCCATCATCATGGATATGCCCCACGGGCTACGTCATCGACGTGCCCTGAATGCCGTCGGCCTCGTGCTGGCCGTGCTGGCCAGCTTGTTCGCCTTCGCCTTCGAGTCTCCGGCTGGTGCCGCCGAGGTCATCGACGAGGACTGCTATGTCCCGAAGGTCAACTCGGTCGAGGAGTACCGATTCCGGGTCCGCTCGGAGCTTCATGGCGAGAAGGAGATCAAGGAGATCAAAGGCTGGATCTTTGGCGGCTCCGAGGGAACGGTCACCGTCGCCGGCCAGACGATCCCCGGCAAATGGTCGCAGACCTCGCCCGATCAGTGGAACGTCATCCCCGATGTCATCATCAACGCCGTATGGGGTGCTGATGGCGTCCCCGACAGCGTGCTGGGTACCGGCTCCGTGAACCTCAACACCTACGGCGGACCGAACCAGATGGTTCAGTACGACGCCCACAAGATCACCACCGACGAGGGCTACACCGATTGGTCGGAGTGGTCCGAATGGTCCACCACCGATCCCGGCCCCGACAGTGAGCTGAAGCAGGTCGACCAGCGGACCCAGCCGGGCACCGGCCTCGACGAGGAGCCCTTCCCTTGCCCTGAGGCCAGCGCCAGCCCTGGAACCTGCGAGGCACCCGGCGAGATCACGGTGAGCAAGTCCGAGCACTACACCTCCAACATCGTCGGCGACACGGTCACCTTCACCGCGGTGCCGCCGGCGGTCTTTGGCGCCTCGGTCGAGACGGAGTTCTCGTTCCCGGAGATCGCACAACTCGAAGGTAGGCAGTGCGATGACACGCCACCGCCGCCTCCTCCTCCCACCACCGGGGTGACGACGACCACCGAGGCCACCACCACGACCGTCGCGCCTACCACCAGCACCACGGAGCCGGCCGAGGTGGGCGGTATCACCGAGACCACCACCGATTCCGGTGAGCTTTCGGGTGGAACCCAGCTGCCTCGCACCGGGGTAGGCGTGGGAGCACTGCTGCTCGTTGCCGGGCTTCTCACCGGCCTCGGCACCATCATGCGCGGCGCCGGTCGCCGACTGCGCTAGCCCATCAATTCCCGACCTTCGGCCGACGCAGGGAGCCTTCGGGTTCCCTGCGTCGCGGCGCTCGTGAGGTCCTACCACTGAGATGCAACTTCCCTTTCCTAGGAGCCCGATGGCCACGTCCCCAATTAGTCCGCAAGCGCGTCGACCGCTGAGCCTGGCTCTCGTCTTCGTTCTTGTTCTATCTGTCGTCGGGCTGGCCGGTCCTGCTGCCGCCCAGCAGGAACAAGGCGATCAAGTCGCTCCTTGCCTCGACGAGCAGACCTATACGGTCAACGAGTACACCCGCATGACCGATCCGGGCCAGGACGAGATCGTGCAGAACACCTACCGCTTCCATCAGTGGGGCTGGACCAAGGTGAAGGTCGGTTGGTTGACGCTCGACGTGTGGGGAATTACCGCGTCGGCGTGGTTGCCGCTTCCCGACAGCAGCCTCTACGACGCTTTCTGGGCGGCGGTGGGACTCTACGAAGAGGCCGGCTGGGTGTTCGACGTCTTCGGCGGAAGCCAGACCCAGGTGGTCCACGAAGCAACCGACCCGACCTATGAGACCGCATGGTTCGAGTCCGATCCGGGTGAGGACTGGACGGCGACCGGCGCCCCGTCTGAGGACCGGTTTCGTTCGGTCGAGGTTCCTTGCCCCTGCCCGGAGGGAACCGTGGGCGATGTAGAGCCCTCCTGTGAACCCGAATGCGAGTTTGTCGACGGACTGGCGGCTTCGGACCCCAGCTGTGGAGGGCCGATACCCCCGATCGATCCAGGGACACCGACCCAGCCCGAACC
>CAZEFG010000294.1:0-3214 GCA_964511355.1 uncultured Iamiaceae bacterium | reverse complement strand
TCGAGCCCGCTCGGGGGTTCAAGTTCGAGACCTACGCCATCTCCCGGATCAAGGGCGCCATCCTCGACGAGCTGCGCTCGATCGACTGGGTGCCCCGATCGGTCCGGGCCAAGGCCCGCGCCGTCGAGGGAGCCTTCGCCAAGCTCGAATCCCAGCTTCACCGGGCTCCGTCCGATGCCGAACTGGCCGAGGAGCTGGACGTAACCGAGGACCAGCTCCACGTCACCTTGGGTCAGATCTCCTTCGTCGGTCTCGCCGCCCTCGACGAGACGCTTTCGTTCGGCGGCGGCGACCGTGAGTCGTTCACCCTCGGCGACACCATCGCCGACCAAGGTGAAGGCCCGGTCGACGCGTTCGAGGTCGAGGAGATGCGCGCACTACTCGCCGACTCGATCAACCGGATGCCCGAGCGTGAAAAGATCGTGCTCACGCTCTACTACTACGAAGGTCTTACCCTGGCCGAGATAGGCCAGGTCCTCACTGTCACCGAGAGCCGTGTGAGTCAGATCCACACCAAAGCAGTTCTGCAGCTCCGGTCTCGTATCGCCGCCTCCCAACGCGAGCTGGCCTGATCTGAACCGTTTGGCTGCGGCGGCGCATCGCACCCTCCGCCCAGGCCCCCTGTAGCACCCATCGCGGCACCGCCCTCGCGCACGTCCCGCTTTCTCACCTCCCCCCACCGCCCTCCAACTTCGGGAGCTGACCATGCGCGTCCTGGCGCTGGTGGTGGTGGCGGGGGCGCTCGGCGTCCTGGCTCCACCCGTACCAACGGCGGCGGCCGACACCGCGGTCGAATCAACCACCTATCAACCACCGGTCACGGCCGACATCGTCGACCCGTTCCGACCGCCCCGGCATCAGTTCGGGTCGGGCAATCGGGGGCTCGAATACAACTCCGCAGTTGGTGATCCGGTCCGTGCGTCGGCCACCGGCTTCGTCCGCTTCGCCGGGCAGGTCGGTGGCATCCTCCACGTCACCCTCGAGCACCCCGATGGCCGGCTGTCGTCGTACTCAGGTCTGGCGGCGATCCGCGTCATGGTCGGCCAGGAGGTCGGCCAGGGCGAAGTGATCGCCCTGGCCGACGGAAACCTGCATTTCGGGGTCAGAGACCATGGCCAGTACGTCGACCCCGAAGCCCTCATGGCTGGAGCGGTCACGGTCCGGCTGATACCGGAATCGCCCTTGGTGCCCGTCAGTGACTGGCGGACCCCAGGCGAGGAACGGGCGGCGCTGGCGTTGATCGCCATGCAGATGAACCGCGGTGGGGGAGGGCTGCTGGGCGGTTTGGGGAGCTTCCTCGGCGGCTCCCTCGATCTGCTCGGCAGCGCCGCCGACCGCTCCCTGGACCTTGGGTGGGGCGTGCTCCAGCTGCCGGTGGTGGGAGCCCTCTGGCTCGGCGACTCCGTGGTGACGGTGGGCGGCGTCGTGATCCCCATCGTTTGGCACGTCGCCCCTTACGTAGTTGCCCGGTACAACCCGATCTGGTCCGGCATCATCTTCGACATCGCCATCCCCCTGCTGCAGGGGGAGATGCCGCCGATCATCGGGTTTGTCATCGACCTGCGGACATTGCCGCTCCGGGTCGGCCTACGGGGAATCCAGTGGTGGCGGCACCGGTCTGACTGCACCCCCGCGGGTGTCCACCCCCCTCCACCAGATGGTGAACGCGTGGCGGTCCTGGTGGCCGGTCTCGACTCCACCAGCGAACGCGCATCGATCGGCGATCTCCGTACCGCCGAGCTCGGCTATGAAACGCACGAGGTCATCGGCTTCAGCTACAGCGGGGGTCGAACGCCGGAGGTATTCGACCGTCGGCCCGACGCCGACGAGGACGTCGCTTGGCCCTTGTCTCCCTTTGACCCATTGGCCGACATCGAGAGCAACCCCTACGGGTCAACGGACTCTTCGACCGACCTATTCGAACGGGGCGCCCTGCTGGCCGACCTGCTCACCGAGGTGGCCGCTTCGGATCCCGATGCCACCGTCGACCTCTATGCCCACTCCCAAGGAGGACTGGTGGTGAGGCTGGCGCTGGCCGAACTTCGGCGCCGTCCGGGTGGCCAAGCCGTGATCGACCGGCTCGGCTTGGTCGCCACCATGGGCAGCCCTCACTCGGGCTCTGATCTCGCCGCCATAGCCGTTGTTCTGGCCGGATCACTCGACACCTCAGCCGCGCTGCGAACGGCCGACTGGGCCACGGGGATGTCGCTTCACCCCCGTGGGACCAACGTCGGCGATCTCGCCCGCTGGTCTGAGTTCATCTCGGATCTGGCTGCGGAAGATCTGCCCGACGGCCCCGACTACCTAACCTTGGGAAACCGGGCGGATTACATCGTCACCGATGGCCGGGCGCGCCTCCCGGGGGTCACCCATGTGACGTTGAACGGCACCAGCCCCTTTGCCCACTCGACCCTTCCCGGCCAGGACGACACCACCCGGGAGCTGGCATTGGCGTTGGCGGGCTTGTCGCCGACGTGCCAAGGGTTTGGCGATTTCCTGGTCGATGTCGCGGTCACCGAGGGAATCCAGATGGCGGTCAGCGGTCTCGGTGCGGCCGTTTCGATCAGGAACCTGCCGGTTTCGCCTCTCGACGTCCTGGAACCGTTGGTGCGATGGTGACCTCAGATTCCGATCCGTCGTCCCCGCTGGAATGGGCACCACCTCAGCCCGCTAGACTCTCCGATCGGCCCGGTCCCGGGTCTATCCACCCCCGAATTGTCTACGCCGCATCAACCACGGTCGCCCTAGGGCGCTGGTGCGGTCGTCGAAACCGATGGAAGGAGAGTCATGACCGCTGTCGTGACCATGAAGCAACTGCTCGAAGCCGGAGTCCACTTCGGCCACCAGACCCGTCGCTGGAACCCGAAGATGAAGAGGTTCATCCACGGTGACCGCAACGGCATCTACATCATCGATCTCCAGCAGACGCTGACCCGCATCGAGACCGCCTACACCTTTGTGCGCGACACCGTCGCCGACGGGGGGACGGTCCTGTTCGTCGGCACCAAGAAGCAGGCCCAGGGCCCGGTTCAGTCCTATGCCGAAAAGTGCGGCATGCCCTACATCAACGAGCGTTGGCTCGGCGGCATGCTCACCAACTTCGAGACCATGGCCAAGCGCGTCGCCAAGATGAAGGAGTACCGGCGCATGCGCTCCTCGGGTGAGTTCGAGGCCATGCCCAAGAAGGAAGCCCTCCTCATCGGCCGCGAGCTCG
>CAZEFG010000293.1:0-3216 GCA_964511355.1 uncultured Iamiaceae bacterium | reverse complement strand
GTTTACATGGCGGTAGAGGGGCACGACCAGCTCGTCGGCGGCGGCGCGGGCTACCGCCAGCGAGGTCCCGAGCATGGCGTTGGCACCCAGACGGGTCTTGTAGTCGGTGCCGTCGAGATCGATGAGGGTGGAGTCGACCAGACGCTGATCAAGGGCGTCGTAGCCGTCGATGGCTTCGAAGATCGCGCCGTTGACGTTGGCCACCGCGGTGAGAACGCCCTTGCCGCCGTAACGGTCGTCGCCGTCGCGCAGCTCGCAGGCCTCGAACTGGCCCGTCGAAGCACCCGAGGGGACCATGGCCCGACCACGAGCACCCGATTCGAGGACGACCTCGACCTCGACGGTGGGGTTGCCCCGCGAATCGAGGACCTCGCGGCCCACCACATACTCGATGGCGCTCAATATTGCTCCCAGGGGTCATTCACGGCTGCGGGCCGTCGTCGTGCGATCGTTCCCGATGATGGCACGCCGTAGCGCGGCTACTGGTCACCCGAATCGATTTCGCCGGCCGTTCTTTCGGCAGCCTTGCTCCGCTCCCATGCCCGTTCGGCTTCTTCAGCGGTGGTGGCCACCACCACGTCGCCCGTGTCGTCGCCGAACACGTGCGGGTGCCGGGCCACCAGCTTGTCGTGGATGCGTCGGGCCACGTCGGCGAGGGTGAAGCGGCCCGCCTCTGCTGCCAGCCGGCTGTGAAGGTTGATCTGGAGCAAAAGGTCGCCGAGTTCCTCCTCCAGTTCGTCGTACTGGCGGTCGAGGTCGTCGCCCACCAGGTCCGGATCGGGCCGGCCGCCGTAGACCCCGGCGGTTTCGGGCATCGCTTCGACCACTTCGAGGACCTCGTCGGTTTCCTCGCGCAGGTACCGGGCCAGGCTGCGGTGGGTCTGATCACGATCCCACGGGCAGTCGTGGCGCAACCTGGCCACCAGGTCGTCGAGACGCTGGAGTTCGCCGGCGACGGGCGCGGTCATCTCGGGGATCCACAACGAAGTGAGATGGTCGGGTTCGACGGCGCGATCGAGGTCGTCCCATGCCACCTCGATGAGCGCCTCGTCGGGGAGACCCAGCCGGGCCAGCACCGTCACCGCCAGCGTGGGCGGCTCGTCGACGGCGAGTTTGATGTCGGAGAGAACGCTCGACCGATCGCACTGGGCCACCAGCAGCGGACCGCGCTCCCCCGCCGCTTCGATCGCGAAACGGTGCCCGTCGACGATTCGTGCTCCGACCGCGATGGGGTCGACACCGAGACGCACCCATGCCAGGTCGAGGAACGACAAGGCCGGTACGACCTCGACCTCGATGTCGGGGTCGATCAGCAACAGCTCGACGGTGTGTTCGGCCACTGCGGGCGAGCCCGGGACGGCATAGAGCACCTCACCGTGCTGGTTCGCGGCACGCACCAGCTCGTCGACGATGTCGAGGTAGACCTGCTCCATCGACTCCGCGGAGTCATAGATCGAGTCGAAGCTGGTGGCGTCGGGAACGATGACCGCCGCCGGATGGCGGGTGGTGCGCAGGTAGCGCTGGGGCGTGGCCTCGATGGCGGCCAGCGTTGCGGCGGTTACCAGGTCGGGACCGGCTGGCCCGAGGCCCACCACCACGACCCGGGGGGTGGGCACTGGTCAGTCCAGCGTTTCCGCAGGGGGAACGACCAGTCCCCGGCCCGTGTCCCAGGTGCCCCACTGGTCGGCCACATCGATTTCGGCGTCGGACAACCGTTGCTGGACCCACAGACCAAGGAGTTGACGTCCGTCGCGCGATACCGGGTTCGACAGGATGCTGCGCACCTCGGCCTCGACCTCTTCGAAGTCTCTGGGGCCGCGGCTGTCGACCAGGATCACGTGGTGCCCGAAGGTCGAGATCACTGGCTCCAGCACCTCACCGACCGGCCCTCCCCACACGGCACTCTCGAACTCGGGCACGTAGCGGCCGGGGCCGGTGCAGCCGAGGTCGCCGCCGGTGCCCTTGCCGGATTCGTCGGTGGTGTGTTCGTTGGCCAGCTCGATGAAGTCGGCACCATCCTGGAGCTCAGCGAAGAGCGTGTCGGCCAGTTCGGGCTCGGTCACCAGGATGTGACGGGCACAAACCTCCTGGAACAGAACCGGGAAGTCGTCGTAGAAGGCTCGAACTTCGTCGTCGGAGACCTCGTCGGGGCGAGCGGCGGCTTCTTCACCCAGAGCCTGGCCCAATACCGTGACCTTGGCGTTCCATTCGCGGAAGTACGTCCGGTAGTCGGCGGGGAGATCCTCGACCAAGGCAAGGAGTTCGGGTCCGAAGCTTTCGTCAGCCTCTGCCAGCGCAGCGTCGTCGATGGTGAGATCGCGCTCATCGAACTCGCGCTCGACGGCCATGATGACCGCCCGCGTGGACAGGACCCGCGCCGCGAACTCGGGATCGACCGAGCTGACCGAATCGGTGCCAGCTTCGACGTTGAACACCTGCCTCGCGAACTCGGGGTGGTCGAGAAGCACCTGAAGCTCGTCGCGGAACTCAGAGCCGGGGAGCGACACCCCGTCGATGGTCAGAGCGGCTTCGCTGCTCTCGGAGCTGCATGAGACGAGGAGGCCGCTGATCGCCACGAGGGCGAGGGTGGCGGCGAGAAGGGAACGAAAGCGGGTCACGGGAGATGCATGCTAGGGATCAGCTCGGACCGCCACCAGTCACCCCCATGCCGACCTGGCTCAACCGGCTTGCGCGGCGTCCTCGGGCGGCATGATCGTGCCCAGGAACAGCACGATCGCGTCGATGACGTCAGTTCCGCCCTTGATCCCAACCTGAACCTGGCCAATGTCTTCCTTGTAGACACCACCCGGGAACAGCCGCTTGAACCGGAGCTGCTGGCTGAGCAACAGCGAAAGGGGGCTGAGGCGGGCGACGTACTTGGGGCCGCCGAACCCAGGCCCGTCGGTGACGACCAGCTCGGTAACACCCACCCGTACGCATTCGGCCCGCAGGCGAGCCACCGCCAGGAGGTTGTCGGCGGCGGCAGGGACCGGCCCGAAGCGGTCTTCCCACTCGGTGCGGATGTCGTCGACTTCGGCTTGGGTCGTGACCGCCGCCAAGCGCCGGTAGGCCTCCAGCCGCAGGTTCTCCTTGCCCACGTAGTCGACCGGAAGCGACGCCGCCACCGGAACGTCGATCTTGATCTCGGCCGGTTCGGGGATCGGTTCGCCCTTCAGCTCGGCGACCGCTTCGGTGACCATCTGGCAGTAGAGGTCG
>CAZEFG010000292.1:0-3277 GCA_964511355.1 uncultured Iamiaceae bacterium | reverse complement strand
TCTCGCGCAGCGGGTTGAGCTTCATGTGGACCGCCTGGGCCCGCATCTCCTGGCTCGGGGCGATGAAGGTGCGACCGATGTAGCGGTTCTTGACCAGGCCCTGACCAAAGGGGATGCCGCTGCTGCGGGCGTAACCCTCAGCCACCGGCAGGCCCGATTCGGGGACACCCATCACCATGTCGGCATCGACCGGTAGTTGGTCGGCGAGCTGCTCGCCCATGTGGATGCGGGCCTGGTGGACGCTGCGGCCATAGAGCCGGCTGTCGGGGCGCGAGAAATAGATGAACTCCATCAGGCACAGCTTGGGGTCGACCCGATCGGAGCCGAACGGGAACACCGAGCGAGGACCCGACTCGTCGATGACGACCATCTCGCCGGGATCGAGCTCGCGGATGAACACGGCGCCGATGATGTCGAGCGCCGGGCTCTCAGAGGCCAGGACCCAGCCGCCGTCGAGTCGGCCCAGACACAGGGGCCTGAACCCGTGAGGATCGCGCAGCCCATAGAGGCGGTGAGAGTCGGCCAGGGTGAGCGAGAACGCTCCCTCGAGACGGGGCACGACCTCGACGAGGGCTGACTCGAGGGTGGAACCGACGCCGTCGCGGCCGAGCTGATCGGCAAGGAGCTGAGCGATGACGTCGGTGTCGCTGGTGACCGCCCCAGGGAGCATCCCAGCGTCGTCGGCGAGGGCTCGGGTGTTGGTGAGGTTGCCGTTGTGACCCAGGGCGAAAGCGAAGCTGCCGACGTCGCGGAAGGTGGGCTGGGAGTTGCGCCAGGTGCTCGACCCGGTGGTCGAGTACCGGGTGTGGCCGATGGCGAGGTCGCCGTCGAGGGCGGCAAGCGTGCGCTCATCGAAGGCGTTGGACACCAGGCCCATCTCCTTGACCACCGTGATGTGCTTGCCATCGGCCACCGCCATGCCCGCCGATTCCTGACCCCGATGTTGAAGGGCGAACAAGCCCAGATAGGTGAGGTGGGCTACGGGCTGGCCGGGGGCGTACACGCCGAAGACGCCACAGGCTTCTTTGGGTGTATCGGCATCGGGGTCAAAGACCGGGTCTGGATCGAGAACTCGGTCGGTAGCAGACACGGATTCCATCGTAGGGGGAGGCGAGCCCGATCGAGGAACCAGACCGTCAGCCCTGAGTGGTGCCTGACCCGAGGGCGCTGGGCAGGCGGTCACGCCAAGCCGCGGTGGCATCGGCCAGGGAAACGTCGAGCAGGTCCTTGACCACCAGGCGGTCACCGGCGGCCACGCCGAGTCGGGCCATCGGAACCCCCGCCGCGGCGGCCGCTTGTTCGACGGCGTGGAGGTCCTCGGCGGTGACGCTGAGAACCACCCGCGACGGAGCCTCGGAGAACAGCTCGGCGTGGCTGGCGATCCGGGCCACGTTGAACCCGATGCCCGAGCCCACCGCCATCTCGGCCAGGGTGGTGCCGAGCCCGCCGACCGACACGTCGCGGGCGCCGAAGACCAGGCCCCCGGCGACGAGGTCGCGCACCAAAGAGGCGAGCCGGGCGTGGGCCTCGAGGTCGAGGGGAGCCAGGGTGCCGCCGCGGTGACCCTGGTCGAAGGCCCAGCGTGACCCGGCCAGCTCTGAGGAGGGTTCGCCCAGCAGCACCAGGCGCGCCCCTTCGATGAGGCGGGCGCCAGGAGGCTGCCGGTCGAGCAGATCGATCATCCCCAGCATCCCGATGACCGGGCTGGGGTCGATGTTGGCGCCCCGGGACTCGTTGTAGAGGCTGACGTTGCCGCCGACCACGGGAATGTCGAGGGCGGTGCACGCCTCGGCCATACCGTCGATGGCCTCCGACAGCTGCCACATCACCTCGGGGTGCTCGGGGTTGCCGAAGTTCAAGCAGTTGACCAGCGCCAGCGGGTAGGCGCCGACCACCGCCAGGTTCAGTACCGCCTCGGCCACGGTCTGGGCCGTGCCCGCACGCGGATCGACCGCACACCAGCGGTGGTTGCCGTCGGTGGTGATGGCGAGCCCGCGGCCGGTGTCGGTACCGGTGCCGGGGTGCTTGAGGCGCAGGACAGCGGCGTCACCGCCCGGCGACACCACCGTGTTGAGGAACAGTTGATGGTCGTACTGGGAGTACACCCACGACATGTCGGCGAGCATGCCGACCAGATCGGCCCCGGCGTCGGCGGGCGCCGGCAGACGCGACGGTGAGTCGGCCTGACGCTCGGCCAGGTCGGGCGGTGGAGCCATGGGGCGGTCGTACTTGGGGGCGGCGTCGTGCAGCGACGAAGCGGGGATCTTGGCGAGCTCGGCACCGTCGGGACCGTCGAGGATGCGCAGCCAGCCCACTCCGTCGGCGTCGGGTTCGGTGACCGTGCCGATGACCGTGGCCTGCACCTCCCATTTGGCGCAGATGGCCATCACCTCATCGACATGGCCTGGTTCGACGATGGCCAGCATCCGCTCCTGGGATTCGCTGGTCATGATCTCGAAGGGCTCCATGTCGGATTCGCGCAGGGGCACGGCCGCTACGTCGACGTCCATGCCCATGCCGCCCCGGGAAGCCGTCTCCGACGTGGCCCCTGACAGGCCAGCGGCGCCGAGGTCCTGAATGCCGACCACCAGCTTGGAGTCGAGGAGCTGGAGGCAGGCCTCGATGAGACGCTTCTCTTCGAACGGATCGCCCACCTGCACGCTCGGGCGCTTGTCGGCGTCGGCCTCGGCATCGGAGAAACCCGCCGAGGCCAAAACGCTGGCACCACCGATGCCGTCGCGACCCGTCGAGGAACCGAGCAGTATCGCCAGGTTCCCGGCCCCGGTGGCCTGGCCCAGCACGAGTCGGTCGACCGGAAGCACCCCAAGGCAGAACACGTTGACCAGAGGGTTGTCGGCGTAGGTGGGGTCGAACACGGTCTCGCCGCCCACGGTGGGGACGCCAACCGAGTTGCCGTAGCCGGAGACACCGCTGACCACTCCCTCGGCGATCCACCGGCTGCGGGCGTCGTCGAGGGGGCCGAAGCGCAGCGGGTCCATGAGCGCGATCGGACGGGCCCCCATGGTGAATATGTCGCGCAGGATCCCGCCGACGCCGGTGGCCGCCCCCTGATAAGGCTCGATGGCCGAAGGGTGGTTGTGGCTCTCGATGCGGAACGCAGCGGCGATGCCGTCGCCGACATCGACCACCCCCGCGTTCTCGCCCGGTCCGACGAGGACCCGCTCGCCTTCACTCGGCAGGCGACCGAGGTGGATACGCGACGACTTGTAGGAACAGTGCTCGGACCACATGACCGCGTACATCGCCAGCTCGATCT
>CAZEFG010000291.1:0-3288 GCA_964511355.1 uncultured Iamiaceae bacterium | reverse complement strand
CCGGTTCGGGGCAGCAGGCCGTCACCGCCGGCCCCGGCATCGCCGACGCCCGAGCCGATGATCGGAATGGCCGCGGTGGTGCTGGTGGTGGTCGTGCTGGCGCCTGCCGCTTGGAAGGCCACCGGGACCGTCGTGGTCAACGCGGTGGTGGTGCCCTCACCGGTGACCAGGTTGGCGCTGAAGGCGACGTTGACCGTACCGGCGGTGGTGCCGGTGACATCACAGGTCCAGGTCGGCTTGGCGTTGGCTGACCACGGCGGAGCATCGCCGCCACGCACGGGTGTGGTGGTGCAGCCGGTGATGGTGGGCACCAGGCCCTCGGCCGCCACGCTGCCCACGGTGGTGTTGGCGAAGGTCACGGTGAAGGTGACGGTGACGGTGTCGCCGACCTCAGGGGTGGCCTCCCCGGCGACTCCGGCCACCGTGGCCGCGACCGCACCCTGGCGCTCGACCGCTCCGATGTCGCAGTTGGTGCCCTGCTTGCGGGTCACGCCTCGCTGGTCGGTGGTTTCGGTGGGACAAGTGCTGGCGCCCTTGTCGACCACCGGGCTGGTGGCGGTGGGCATGCGGGTCCGGGTGGTGCCTCCGTTGTTGGCCAACGCGCCCAGACCAAGATCGGCGAGAGCGGTGACGGTGGCTCCGGTGCAGGAGCTGTCGGCGGCGATGGAGCTGGTGGAGGTGGTGCCGGCTTCGCCAGCTGCGCAGTCGGTGCCGTCTCCGGAACCGGCGACCACGCTGTGGTTGAGGGTGATGCTGGTGCCACTCGACAGGCTCCGCACGGCGTCGGTGCCGGCGGTGTTGGCGGTCACGGTCGACAGGTTGACCGTGAGGCCGTTGGCGGCGAAGGCACCGCCGGCGCCATTGCTGCCGGCACCACCCGAGGTTGCCTCGGCCGGATCGCCGTCCTCCTCGACCAGTGCACCGTCTTCGCCCGCTTCGCCGGGATCGCCGGCAGTACCAGCGGCTCCGGCCACGTTGGCGTCGACGGTGGCCGTATTGGCGGTGATGGTGCCGGCAGACGAGGCGGCGCCGCCGCTGCCGCCGTCACCGGCGTCGCCTCCGTTGCCGCCTGCACCACGGTTGCCGCCGGGATCATCGTTTGGCAGAACGCTGTCGCCGCCGCTGCCCCCGTCGCCGCCGTTGGCGCCGTTGCCGCCGGCTCCTGCCCGGTTGGCGTTGAGGGTTGAGCGGGTGACGACGATGTTGCCAGCGGCGGCCAGCGCGCCGCCGCGTCCACCTTCGCCGCCGTCGCCGCCGGTGCCCCCGGCGCCGCCATCGGTCGCGTCGACGCCCGGATCTTCGCCCTCGCCGACCTCGGCGTCGGCTCCATCGGTCCCGTTGCCGCCGAGGCCGCCGTTGCCGCCCTTGCCGGCGCGGTTGTCGTCGAAGGTCGAGTTGGTGACGGTGATGGTGTCGGTGGTGTAGATCGCACCGCCCCGGCCACCTGCCCCGCCGTTCCCGCCGTTGCCTCCGGCCAGGCCGTCGGTGCCGGGGCGGGCAAACCCGTTGCCGCCGTTGCCGCCGTCGCCAGCCCAGTTGCTGCTGAACCGGGCGTTGGTCACGACCACAGGGCCGCCGCTGATGATGGCCCCGCCGTGACCACCCGGGGTCCCGTCGGTTCCGTCGACCGAATCGACCGTTCCGTTGTCGCCGGTGGTCCCGGCGGGAGCGCGACCTCCGGTGAGGTGCAGGCGTTCGATGGTGAGTCGGTGGTTGCCGGTGACCTCGATCAGGCGGTCGGCACAGCCGGCACCGAGACTCAAGGTGCGCTCGCTGCCAGCCGGTGCTTGCAGCGGGAGGGGATAGTCGACCTGCAACGCCGCGTCGGTGACGTCGTCAGGGCAGGTGAGGGCGATGTTGGCGCCCAACACGATGGTGGGGACATCGGCCACGATGGCAGCCCGCAGCGCCACGGGGTCGTTCACCGTCTGGGTCTGGGCTTCGACCACCTGGGGGCCGAAGGGGATGAGACCGACGGCGAGCACGAGGGCGCCCGCCCCGGCTAGTACGCGGCGACGACGTGGAGCGAGTGGCATAGCGGTCAGTCTGCCTCATCATTGGCACCCCGTGCCGCAATGGTGGTGACTCGGGGTAGCCATTCCCGCCGCGTAGCGTGGTGGAGATGAGAAACGGTGGACGAGCGGTCATTGTTCTGGCAGCGCTATCGATGGTGGCGGTGGCTGCGGGATGCAGTTCTGACAAGCCAGCGCCGTCCCCCGGTCGGGCAATGGGGCAGGCCACGACAAGCGCCGCTGCCCCGTCCACTGCCCCCGCTACCAGCACCACCACGGTCCCGGGTCCCGTCGACCGGCCGCCGCAGATAGCGACCGAGCCGTCCAGCCTCGGCGCCGAACTCGCAGCCGCCGAACTGGCGGTACGCAACCCGGCGACCCCCGTGGCCGAGATGATCGAGCAGGCGCACATCGCCCAGTACGCCTATCGGGTCCTGGCGGCCAACCCTGAATGGGACACCGAAGCCCGCGCCGCCATCCCCGCGGAGTTGCACCATGCCTTCGACGCCAACCTGGCTGCCCGGCGCGAGTTGCGGGGGATGCACACCCATCTCCTCGAAACCCTGCCCGCGTGGCGGATCATCGAGCCGGCGCCGTACGACGAACTGCTCGCCCACTACCAGGAGGCCGAGGCCACCTTCGGAGTCGAATGGGAGTACCTCGCCGCCATCCACCTGGTCGAGACCGGCATCGGGCGGGTCGACGGGGTGAGCACGGCCGGAGCTCAGGGGCCCATGCAGTTCATGCCCGGCACCTGGGACGCCTTCGGCGAAGGTGATGTGCACAACCCACGCGATGCGATCTTCGCCGCGGCCCGTTACCTGCGCCACAGCGGGGCTCCCGGCGACATGCGCGAAGCGATCTTTGCCTACAACCGTCACTACAACTACGTGCGGGCCATCCAGCACTACGCCTCGGTCATGCGCGACGACCCCAACGCCTACCGGGGCTACTACCACTGGCAGGTCTACATCCTCACCGTCGAAGGCGATGTGGTGATGCCTCTCGGATACGAGGCCGCCGAACGCGTCGCTGTCGAGGAGTACCTGGCGACGCTCGACTGACGGTCCACACGAGCGATGACAAGACTACTTGTCATCGTGTCTGGTTCTCTTTACACTCATGCCCATGGCACGAACCTCGGCACGGGGCCGCGAGAATCTGGTCCGTCGACACCGCCGTTCACACGAGCTCACCCAGGTCCAGCTCGCCGAGATGGTGGGGGTCACTCGCCAGACCATCGTCGCGCTCGAGTCGGGTGACTATGCGCCGTCGG
>CAZEFG010000290.1:0-3290 GCA_964511355.1 uncultured Iamiaceae bacterium | reverse complement strand
CACGGTAGAAGGGCTGTTCCATGGTGAAGGCGGTTCCCAACAGCCCGACCCGGGTGATCCCCGCCGCCTTGATGGCGTCGGCGGTGACGTCGCCGAGGTGCACGAAGGGGACGTCGATGGCATCGACGATGGGGTCGGCCACCTTGTGCATGGTGTTGGTGGCCAGGCCGATGAGGTCGGCGCCCGCTCGTTGCAAGCGGCGGGCGGCGTCGGCGAGCGCTTCGCCGGCATCGTCCCAGCGGTCTTGGCGCTGCATGAGCTCGATCTCGGCGAAATCAACCGACCACAAGATGAGCTTGGCCGAGCTGTGACCCCCGAGGCGGGCCTGCACCATCTCGTTGATGCGCCGGTAGTAGTCAGTGGTGCTCTGCCAGCTCATCCCGCCGAGCAGTCCGATGGTCTTCATCGGGTCAGACTGGCACACCGAGCTCGTTCCAATGGCTCAATACCGCCACCACCGAGTCGAGGTGGGACCGCATGGCGGCCTCGGCCGCATCGCCGTCGCCGCTGATGACCGCCGTGGCGATGGCGCGGTGCTGAGCGAGCGACTCGTTGGGCCGCCCGGGAACCATCGACAGGCGGTACTGGTGATGCACCGCCCGGTTGCGCAGGTTGTCGACCAGCTCCTCCGACACCGAGTGCCGGGCGATTTGGCGCAGCCGCTGATGGAACCTTCGGTTGAGCTCGGAGTACCCGGCCACCTCGCCGGTGTCGACCGCGGCCACCATGCCTTCGACGATGCTGGCCAGCTCGCCGCGCTCGGCGTCGGTGGCCCGCTCGGCCGCAAGGCGGGCGATGAGGCCTTCGATCACGCCGCGGGCCTGGGTGATCTCGATGGCCTCGGTGAGGCTGACCCGACGCACGGTGGCCCCCCGGTTGGCCTCGCGACTTACGAGCCCCTCGCCGTCGAGCTCGACCAGGGCGGCGCGGATGGCGGCCCGGCCCACCTGGTAGCGCTCGGCCAGGGCGATCTCGATTAGACGATCGCCGGGCGGGATGACACCTGCGAGGATGTCGGCCCGGAGTCGGTCGGTGACGGTGGGTGCGACTTTGGGGGTGGCGTCGGGTGCGGCGGCCATGGCGGTCATTGTTCCATCTGCCTGCCACAGATGACAGACAAGATTGTCAACACTACTGTGCACAACCGGGAAGCTGGTAGGACTCGTCGTCGGAGGGATGCCCCATGAAGATCGTGTTGGCCGGAGAGGGCGCCATCGCCCGCAAGCACATGGCCGGCCTGCAACGGATCGACGGGGTCGAGGTGGTGAGCGTGGCGGGCGGCAACCCCGACGACACGGCCGATTTCGCCACCGAGTTCGGCATTCCCCACCACACCGGCGACCTGGCTGAGGCCCTCTCCCAACCCGGTGTCGAGGCGGCCATCCTCACCACCCCCACCCAGATGCACGCCAGCCAGGCGATCCAGGTGATGGAGGCCGGCAAGCACGTGCTGGTCGAGATCCCCATGGCCGACAACCTGGCCGACAGCGAAGCGGTGGTCGCCACCCAGGAGCGCACCGGCGTCACCGCCATGGTGTGCCACACGCGCCGGTTCAACCCGAGCCACCAGTGGATCCACCGGCGCATCCAGGCGGGCGAGTTGAAGCTCCAGCACCTGGTGGTCGAGACCTTCTTCTTCCGCCGCGAGAACAAGAACGCACTCGGCAAGCCCCGCACGTGGACCGATCACCTGCTGTGGCACCACGCCTGTCACACCGTCGACCTGTTCGGCTACCAGACGGGCGAAGCGCCCTCCAGGGTTTGGGCCCAGGAAGGGCCGCACCACCCCGAGCTGGGCATCGCCATGGACATGACCGTCGGCATGCAGACCCCCGGCGGCGCCTTGTGCACGCTGGCCCTGTCGTTCAACAACAACGGGCCGCTCGGCACCTTCTTCCGCTACATCTGCGACAACGGCACCTACATCGCCCGCTACGACGACCTGGTCGACGGCTACGAGGAGCCGGTCGATCTCTCGGGCGTGGCGGTGGACGACGACGGCCAGTCCATCACCGACGGCATCGAGTTGCAGGATCGCGAGTTCATCGCCGCCATCCGCGAGGGCCGGGAGCCCAACGCCAGCGTCGCCCAGGCTCTGCCCGCCATGCGCACCCTTCACGACCTGGAACAAACGCTATGACTGGTGACGGCAGTATGGCTGTCCCCGCCAAGACCCGCGTCGTCATCATCGGTGGCGGACCGGCCGGGCTCCTGCTTGCCCGCACCCTGCAGCTCGCCGGCCTCGAGTCGGTCATCCTCGAGCGCCACACCCGCGAGCACGTCCTCACCCGCATTCGGGCGGGCGTGCTCGAGTGGGGATCGGTCGGGCTGCTGCGCGAGGCCGGCATCGGCGCCCGCATGGACACCGAAGGGTTCGTGCACGGCGGGGTCGGCCTCTCGTTCGCCGAACGTCACCTGCGCATCGACTTCGAGGCCCGGGCGGGCAAGAGCGTCATGGTCTACGGCCAGACCGAGGTCACCAAGGACCTCTACGCCGCCCTCGACGCAGCGGCGGTACCGATCGTGCACGAGGCGGCCGATGTGATGCCTCACGACGTTACCTCCGACGCACCCTACGTCACCTTCACCCACGAGGGTGTCGAGCACCGCATCGACTGCGAGTACATCGCCGGGTGCGACGGTTTTCACGGGGTGAGCCGCTCGGTGTTCCCGGCTGAGATGTTGCGTGAGTACGAGCGGGTCTACCCGTTCGGTTGGCTCGGCATTCTGTCCGAGACCCCGCCGGTCGACGACGAACTGATCTATGCCCACCACGAGCGAGGCTTCGCCCTGTGCTCGATGCGGCATTCGATGCTCTCCCGCTACTACGTGCAGTGCCCCCTCACCGACACCGTCGACGACTGGCCTGACGACCGTTTCTGGGACGAGCTCTCGACCCGGCTGCCACCGGAAGCGGCAGCCAAGCTGGTGACAGGTCCCTCCATCGAGAAGTCGATCGCCCCGCTGCGCAGCTACGTGGCCGAGCCGCTCTCGTACGGTCGCCTGTTCCTCGCCGGCGACGCCGCCCACATCGTGCCCCCCACCGGCGCCAAGGGGCTCAACCTCGCCTTCTCCGATGTGCATTACCTCTTCGAAGGTCTCGAAGCGGCGTTGGGAGGCGGGTCGACCACCGGCCTGGACACCTACTCGACGCGGGCACTGCGTCGGGTGTGGCAGGCGGTGCGGTTCTCGTGGTGGATGACCACGCTCATGCACCGGTTCCCCGACACCGGCGAGTTCGACCGGGCCATCCAGGAGGCCGAGCTCGACTACCTGTCGATGAGCGAGGC
>CAZEFG010000289.1:2138-3298 GCA_964511355.1 uncultured Iamiaceae bacterium | reverse complement strand
ACGAGAACAGCCACGGTGGCAACCCCGACGACCCACCGCACAACCTTCCACATGGCGGGGCCGATACTAGGCTCCGTGGGCTGATCCGCCATGTATGTGACCCAACCATGAACCGGACCGACACCGTGCCTGCCGCAGATGACGGTGTCGACGATGCGCCGGATGATCCAAAGAAGCACTCACGGGCCAACGCCGCCGAAATCGCCGCGTGGGTCTTGCTGGCCGTGCTCACCATCTGGGTCCTGACCGGCACCGTCGGTCATCGCTACGACCGGCGACCCCTGGTGGGGGATCAGGCGTCGAACATCATGCAGATGGTGAGCCTCGCCCACGACGGCAACGACCTCTCCTACGACGAGCGCGACCTCGACCGCTGGAGGGCGCTGCACTGGACCGACGATCCCCACGGGCTGTACTTCCAGCGCCACGGCGACGGGTGGGCGTTCGCCAAGCCCTACGGCTACTCGTTGGTCCTGGCCGCTTCTTACCGGGTGTTGGGTTCGCCCACCGGGGTGGCGTGGGCCAACTCGGCGTTGTTGGTGGCGATGCTCGGTGTCGCCATCGCCACGCTGCGTCTACATCTACGCGGTCCGGCGGTCCCGTTGGTCACCGCCGCTTTCCTCTTCGCCAGCAACCTCTACTTCCACGCCTATCCGGCCGTGCTCGACCTGTTCACCGCCGTTGGGGTCGGGGTGGGTGTCTATGCCTTGCTGAGGGCCCTTCGCGACAACAGTTGGGTTTGGGCGGCGGTGGGCTTCGCCGCCAGCGGGTTCATGGTCGCCGAGAAGGTCACCCTCTTCGTGGCGTTGGTGCCCTTGCTGGCACTGGCCCTGTGGCGGGTGCCTTGGGGTCGACGAGTGGCATTGGGGACGACGCTGGTGGCGGCGTTCGTGCTCTCGATCGCCCCCTACCTGCACTACTCCGACGGACGGTCGTGGTCGGCCTACGGCGGTGAGCGCTACTACGCGCAGGGACTCGTTCCGTGGGACCCCGACGCGACCGACGTGCCGCTGCGGGTCGACAGCGACGACACCTTCTCGGTGGAGTACGTGTGGTCGAAGATCTCGTCCCCATCGAGCTGGGCCGACTCAGCCCAGTCGGCTGTGTACTACGTCGTCGGGCGTCACACCGGCCTGGTCGCCTGGTTCCCGATCGCCTTG
>CAZEFG010000289.1:0-2038 GCA_964511355.1 uncultured Iamiaceae bacterium | reverse complement strand
CTCTACGTAGCGGTCTACGTGGCCCTCTTCCCCGACAACTACTACGGCGGCGGCCAGGCCATCGGCAACCGCTACTTCCTCCAGGTCGCGCCTTTGGCCCTGGGTCTGGCCGCGGCGGCCCGCCTACCGAGCCGTCAGCTGGTGGCGGCCTCGGCCCTGGCCGCGGTGCTGAGCATCGGCTTCATGTGGCCCCATCACAACCAGCCGACCTGGGCCTTCATCGACCTCGATCGCACCAGCTGGGCGCAACGCATCCTGCCGTTCGAAACGAACCAGATCGGCACCCCCTATTGGGAGTGCGGATTCGGCGTGTGCAACGAAGTGACCATCGCCGAGCGAGACCGGCGCGAACGGTGACCTCCGGCCCCGACCCATCCGGCCCCGACCGATCCGGCAACGAGTCGGACAACAAGCGAGCGCGCCTGGCGGTCGCCGTGGTCGGTACGCTGCTCGGCACCCTGGCGGGGGCGCTGGTGGTGCGGGAGTTGGTGGTCGAGTGGGGGGCCGCCTCCGAAGCCATCGCCGACGCATCGGTCCAGTGGTTGGTCCTCGCTGCGGCGATGGCGATGGCGGCGATGGTGGCCATGGCCGGGGTCTGGGCCGACGTGCTCGCCGCCCTCGGTGCTCCCCGGCCCCGCGGGAAGGTGGTGCGGTGGTACTTCCTCGGTGAGCTGGGCAAATACCTGCCGGGTGGGGTCTGGACCGTGGTTGGACGCGGCGAGTTGGCGCGCCGAGGCGGCGTCCCCGCCGCCCCTGCCTACGCCAGCGTCGGGTTGTCGCTCGTCGCCCTCTATGTCGCCGCCGCGCTGGTGGCCGCGGTGCTCGTCCCCTTCGACCTGGTGGGAGCCGCCGACGATCCCAGGGTGGTTCTGGGAGTGGTCGTGGTGATCGTGGCCGGAGCAGGAGTTCTGCACCCCGGCACCTGGCGGTTGATGCTCGGCGTGGGCCGGCGACTCACCGGACGAGCTCTCACCATCGACCCGCCCGCCGGCCGCACCATGGCCGCCCTGGTCCTGCGTTATGTGCCCGCGTGGATCGGAGTCGGCCTCACCACCTGGGCCGTGGCCCGTGCCCTCGACCCCGATGCCTCGATCACCCGGGTGATGTTGGCGGCGATCGTGTCATGGATCGCCGGGTTCCTGGCGGTCCCGGTGCCGGCCGGGGGCGGAGTCCGAGAGGCCGTGTTTCTGGCCGTGGCGGGACTTCCGGTAGGGGTGGGCGCGGCCACCGCCATCGCCGCCCGTCTGTTGTTCGTGGCCGTCGATGCGCTGGGTGCGCTGGTCGCATCACTCACCGCCGGTCGTAGGATTCTCGTGCCCACCGGGGGTGACGACTAGCGTGCCCGACATCGTGACTACCCCCGATCCCCGCGGTCACCGCCGCCAGGTGTCGGTGCTGCTCCCGGCCTACAACGAGCGCGACAACCTGGTGGAGCTGATCCCCGAGACCCTCGCCGTGCTCGAAACCGCCGGCTACGACCATGAGATCGTCGTGGTCGACGACGGCAGCACCGACGGCTCCCGCACCGCCTTGCGGACCTTGTTGTCCGACCGGGTGCGGTACCTGAGGCTGCGGCGCAACTCCGGCAAGTCCGAGGCGTTGCGAGTGGGCCTCGAAGCGATCGACTCCGACTTCGTCGTGCTGATGGACGCCGACGGCCAGGACGATCCCAGCGAGATTTCTCGCCTGGTGGGCATCCTCCAGGAGGGGGAGGTCGACCTGGTGACGGGGCGACGCGCCACCCGCAACGACCGGTTCATCAAACGCAACACCTCCAAGATCTACAACGCCACCACCGCCAAGGTCACCGGCGTGCCGGGCCGCGACTTCAACAGCGGACTCAAGGCCATGACCGGCGAGCTGGCGTCCACCCTCGAGCTCTACGGCGAGCTACATCGCTACATACCGGTCCTGGCCGTGTGGGGCGGCTTCGGCGTGACCGAGGTCGACGTCGAGCACCACGCTCGCCGCCACGGCAGCTCCAAGTTCGGTCGGGCCCGCTTCTGGCGCGGCTTCCTCGACCTCATCACGGTCAAGT
>CAZEFG010000288.1:0-3305 GCA_964511355.1 uncultured Iamiaceae bacterium | reverse complement strand
GTCAATGCCGACGGCATCTTCATCCCCATGCCTGCCACCTTCAGCGTGCACCGGTCCCGGGTGATGGAGGCTCGCTCCGCGCTCGACCTGGTCATCGCTGACGACCGGACTCCGGTCATCAACTCCTGGGAGCGGACCGTCCAGACCGGCGCCGGCCGGTGCCAGGTGCATCTCGCCGCCGCGCCGGACAAGGAAACCCAGCTCTACCTCTTCGACCTGACCGAGATTCACGGCACCTTCTTCTGCGTGGTGCTGATTCCCGACGGTGTCGACAGTGCCATTCGCCCCGACGAGGCCGAAGGTCTGGCCTCCCGGGTCACCTGGACCCGCAAGAACGAGCGGGCCACCATCGACGATTCCGACCCCGACATCCACCGCATCTTGGGATGGAGCAGCGACGAGATCGTGGGCAAGGCGTCCCGGGACCTGATCCACCCCGACGATCAGGATCTAGCCATCGATAACTGGATGACGATGCTGGCGTCAGGTCGCGACGGCCAGCGGGTCCGGTTGCGTCACCTCCACAAGGAGGGCCACTACGTCTGGATCGAGATCTCCAACACCAACCTCCTTGAAGCCGACGATCCTCATGTGATCGCCCAGATGATCGACATCTCCGAGGAGATGGCCGCCCACGAGGCACTGCGCGAACGCGAACAGCTGCTCAACCGACTGGCCGAAGCGCTGCCGAGCGGACTGCTTCACGTCCTGGCCGACCAGACGGTGGTGTACACCAACGAGCGGCTGCACGAGATCATCGGTGCTGCTCCCCAGGGAACACTGGCGGAACAACTGGTGACGGTGTTGCGCGATGACTGGCCCTTGGTGGACCAAGGATTCGCGGCGGTGATGAAGGGCGAGGATGTCGACATGGAGGTGCGCCTGCGCCTCCCCGGGGCCAACGATCTGCGTCTCAGCCACCTCAGCATGCGGTCGCTCACCGAGTCCGATGGCACCGTCAACGCCGCCATCATGAGCGTGGCCGACATCACCGAGAGCGCTCAGCTCCGTGAGGAGCTGCGCGAGCGGGCCACCTTCGATGCGCTGACCCGGTGCTACAACCGTTCGGCCGCCATGTCGATGCTCGACGAGATCATCGCCAGCAGCGACGACCGCATCGCCGCAGTGTTCATCGACCTCGATCGCTTCAAGGCCATCAACGACGAGCTAGGTCATGCCGCCGGCGACCAGCTGCTCGCCGCCGCCGCCGACCGGATCCGCAGCGCGCTGCGCGACGACGATTACGTAGGCCGTCTCGGGGGCGATGAGTTCCTGGTCGTTTGCCCCGACGTCGGGACCCCCGAGGATGCCGTGGAGGCCGCCGAGCGGATCGCCGCGGTGATTCGCCGTGAAGTCGACCTCGACGGTACGACCGTCGACCTGCGAGCCAGCGTCGGCGTGGCCTGGACCACCGCCGATGTGAGCAACGCCGACGAGCTCGTGGCTCGGGCCGACTCCGCCATGTATGAGTCCAAGCGACGGGGAATCGGCCGGCCGGTAGCCTTCGTGCCCGCACTCCGTCGCACCGACAACGTGCGCCTTGGCGACGAGCGGGCTTTGCACCACGCCCTGGGTCGCGGCGAACTGGCCGTCCACTTCCAACCCATCGTCAAGCTGGCCGATGCGCAGGTCGTTGGTTACGAGAGTCTGGTGCGCTGGGCCCGTGGACCCCAGGGCGTTCCGGCGGCCGAGTTCATCGACATGGCCGAACAGACCGGCCTGATCCACGACCTGGGCACCCATGTCCGGGCCGAGGTCGTTCGCGGAGCGGTCGAAGCCCGTCAGGTCACCGGTCGCGAGCATCTCTGGTTCCTCAACCTGTCGAGCCAGGAGTTGCAGATGCCCGGCATCGTCGAGTCGGTTCTCGACCTCGTCGACACCAGCGGTCTACCGCCCGACTCGTTGGTGGTGGAGTTCAACGGCACCCAGATGGGTGACGACTTCGACACCGTGACCCGTACCGCACAGGCCATCCATCACGCTGGGGTTGGCATCGCCCTCGATGACTTCGGCGCTCGTGGTTCCTCGTTCGACATTCTGCGGGCCTTGCCCCTTCAGTGGGTCAAGACCTGCGCGACCTTCACTGCGGCGATGCCCATCGACCCGACGTCGGCGTCGATCGTCAACAGCCTCCTCATGCTGGCCCGCCAGCTTGGGGTCCAGGCCGTGGTCAAGGGCGTGGAGACCGCTCGGCAGCGTGACATGCTCCTCGACATGGGGGCGACCCTCGGCCAGGGACACCTCTTTGCGGTGGCGGCACCCCTCGATGAGGTGCTCCACGAAGTGCGCGCCTGATCAGCGGTCCCGGCTGAAGCCGATGAGGTTCATCGCTTCGGCCCTGGTCGCGTGATCGTCGCGGAACAAGCCCCGCACGGCTGAGGTGACCGTCAGCGCTCCAGGCTTGCGCACGCCTCGCATCGACATGCACAGATGTTCGGCCTCGATCACCACGAGGACCCCACGCGGGTCGAGGTGTTTGACCAAGGTGTCGGCCACCTGGGTGGTGAGTCTTTCCTGGACCTGAGGCCGCCGGGCGAAGCCGTCGACCAGCCGAGCCAGCTTGGAGAGCCCGGTGATGCGGCCGTCGAGACCGGGGATGTAGGCGACGTGAGCCCGGCCGATGAACGGGATCAGGTGGTGTTCGCACAGTGACGCGAACGAGATGTCGCGCACCATGATCATCTCGTCATGGTCGGCCTCGAACATCACCTCTAGATGTCGGGACGGGTCGTCGCCGATGCCGCCGACGATCTCGGCGTACATCTCGGCCACCCGCATGGGTGTGCGACGAACGCCGTCGCGATCGGGGTCTTCGCCGATGGCGATCAGCAGCTCGCGAACCGCCGCCGCGGCGCGTTCCAGGTCGACGGGTTTGGTGCTCACAGGCGACGACCGTACCGCAGGCAGGCGGCGTTAGAGGGCGCCAACTACCGTTCGGTACATGTCCGACACCCCTCACCTCACCCGGGTCGGCGGCGACAACCCCGCCGACTTCCTCGCCCTCGACGGTCTGCTGGAGCCAACCGAAGTGCAGATCCGTGACACCGTGCGTCAGTTCGTGCGCGATCGCATCCTCGACGAGGTCGGCCAGTGGTACGACGAGGGCACATTTCCCGCCCGCGAACTGGGTCCGGTGATGGGCGAGCTCGGCCTGTTGGGCATGCACCTCGACGGCTACGGCTGTGCCGGCACCAACGCGGTGTCATACGGGTTGGCCTGCATGGAGCTCGAAGCGGGCGACAGCGGTCTGCGCAGTTTCGTGTCGGTGCAAGGTTCGCTGGCGATGTTCCCCATCTGGGCCTACG
>CAZEFG010000287.1:0-3325 GCA_964511355.1 uncultured Iamiaceae bacterium | reverse complement strand
GCGGTACTGATCGTGGGAGGGAGTCGAGATCGCCCAGCCGTTGTTCTGGACGAACACGATGCACGGGGCCTGTCGCACCGCGGCCAGGTTCAGTGCCTCATGCCAGTCGCCCTCGCTGGTACCGCCGTCGCCCACGAAGCCCACCGTCACCCCGTCGTCGCCCAGCCAGCTCGACGCCATGGCCGCTCCGACGGCGTGGAGAACCTGGCTGCCGATGGCGATCGAGATGGGAGCGATGCAGCGCTCGACCAGGCCCAGACCGCCGTTCCAGGTACCTCGCCAGGTGAGGCCGAGACCGCCCGGGTCGACGCCACGATGCAGGAAGACCCCCAGCTCCCGATACTGGGGGAACAGCCAGTCGGTGTCGCGCAGCGCCGAGGCACACCCGATCTGGGCGGCCTCCTGGCCGCGGCACGGCGGGTACAAGGCGATCTCACCCTGGCGTTGGAGGTTGACGAACTCCTCGTCGAGCCCGCGGGTGGCCACCATGTCGGAGTACAGGTCAGGTAGTCGTTCGATCAGGCTGCCCGGGTCATAGCCGGGAACCTCCTGCGGTGTCCCATCGGGAGCTACCAGCTGTATCGGATCAGCCACCAGGTCGTGGATCAGAACGTCGGCCATCTCAGGCTCACCTCGCTCGTCGAACGGTCTCGCTCGCTTTGGTCCCTACCCCATGGTGAATGACATGCGCCCGATATGGAACCGGGCCGCGGGATATTCTGTGAGCTATGTCACAGCCGAAGATCTCGCCGACCGATGTGGTGCTGATTCGGGAGCTTCAGAAGAATGCTCGGATCACCAACAAGGAGCTGGCGCGGTTGGCTGGCATCGCCGAGTCGACCTGTCTGGAACGGGTCCGCCAGCTCCAGCAGCGAGGGGTCATCCGCGGTTGGCACGCCGAGGTCGACCTGGCCGCCATCGGGCGCCCGATCCGGGTGCTCATCAGCGTGCGCCTGCAACCCAAGACCACCGAGGCGGTCAAGGCCTTCCACGACGCCGTCCTCGCTGCCGACGAGACCTTGGGCGTGGCGACCGTCGCCGGGACCGATGACTTCATCGTCGAGGTCGCCGTGGCCGACGTCGACCACCTCCGTGACTTTCTCTTCCAGCACGTCTCCAACCAGCCCAACGTCACCGACACCCACACCGCCCTGGTCTACGACTACCAGCGCAAGCCGGTGGTCGAGCCCATCGTCGACTTC
Source organism: uncultured Iamiaceae bacterium (assembly GCA_964511355.1). Classification (GTDB taxonomy): domain Bacteria; phylum Actinomycetota; class Acidimicrobiia; order Acidimicrobiales; family SKKL01; genus SKKL01. The sequence goes on along the minus strand of CAZEFG010000287.1, from coordinate 2,123 downwards.
GAGTAGCCCCGCCCCTCTCCCTCTCCCTCCCCTCCCCCCATGGGGCGAGAACCTCGCGGACGCTCGCGAGCTGATCACCCCAAGCCGTCGGAGGGGTTGCGTCTTGGGGCACACTCGTCGCGATGAGCGATTCAGCGCGCCCCCTGCGTTCGGTGCTGTTCACCCCGGCAACTCGCCCTGACCGGGTGGCCAAGCTCCCCAGCACCGGCACTGACCTGGGGGTGATCGACCTGGAGGACGCCGTCGCGCCCAACGCCAAGGCTGAAGCCCGGGTTGTGGCGGTCGAGGCCGCCCGGGCGCTGGCCGCCGAATCGCCCGGTTTTGCCCTGGCGGTGCGGGTCAACCCAGTCCGCACCGACGACTTCGCCCTCGACATCGACTCCGGGATCCTCGATGTGGTCAGCCACGTGCTGGTGCCCAAGGTCGAACAGCGGTCCGATCTCGAAACGGTGTTCGCCGCCCTCGACAAGCGAGGACTCAAGAACGTGTCCATCGTGGCGGGGATCGAGTCCGCCCACGGTGTGTTCAACGGCGCGTCGATCCTGTCGGGCGGTGCGGCCGCCGCGGTGTACTTCGGGGCCGAGGACTTCATCGCCGACATGGGCGGCGAGCGCACCGCCGACGGTGACGAGGTTCTCTACGCCCGCTCACACGTGGCGCTGGTGGCCCGGGTCTACGGCGTGGCGACCCTCGACCAGATCGTCCCCGCCCACACCGACGACGCGCAGTTCGCCCGCGATGCTGCGGTGGGTCGATCGCTCGGTTTCGGCGGCAAGCTGTGCATCCACCCTCGTCAGGTCGCCCTCGCCCATCAAGCGTTTAGTCCGAGCCCCGAATCCATCGAGCGAGCGCGGCTCCTGGTCGATCGCTACGAGTCGGCGCTGGCCGAAGGAGTCGGCGTCATCACCTTCGACGGCCAGATGGTCGACCAACCCATGCTGCGCCATGCCCGTTCGGTGCTGGGCGCGGCCCGACTCGATCAGGAGGCATGACATGGCCGGTATGTGGTTCGACGATTTCGAGGTCGGCCAGGTGGTGCCCCACGCCATCACCCGCACCGTCACCGAAGCCGACAACGTGCTGTTCACCACCCTCACCATGAACCCCCAGCCCCTGCACCTCGACGAGCAGTTCGCCCAGGGCACCGAGTTCGGCACCCGCCTGGTCAACAGCTTGTTCACCCTGGGGTTGCTGGTGGGGCTCAGCGTGCACGAGCTCACCATGGGCACCACGGTGGCCAACCTCGGCTTCGGCTCGATCGAGTTCCCCCACCCCGTGCGCCACGGCGACACCATCCACGCGGAGTCCGAGGTGATCTCGCTACGCCCATCCAAGTCGCGGCCGAGCCAGGGCATCGTCGAGTTCGAGCACCGCGGCTTCAACCAGCACAACCAACTGGTGGCGGTCGCCCGCCGTTCGGCCCTCATGCACAGCCGCCCCTCCCCCGAATAGAGGCGAGGGTTGACGGTAGCTAACGTTGTTAGCCATACTCAGCTAACAACGTTAGCCGAGTTAAGGAGCTGTCCCACCCATGGACACCACCGCAGCCACCATTCACTACCGCCAGCCAGGGTGGTTCACCCGCAACGTGATGAACCGCTCGGTGCGTTGGCTCACCCGTCGAGGGCTGAGCGTGTGGGGCAGCCGGGTGCTCGAGGTTCCCGGTCGTCGCTCCGGCGCACCCCAGCAGGTGCCGGTCAACCTCCTCGAGTTCGAGGGCAAGAACTACCTGGTGTCGCCCCGGGGCCAGACTCAGTGGGTGCGCAACGTGCGAGCCAACGAGGGACGACTCCAACTGCTACTGGGCCGGAGCCGATCCGACCACGTGGCCACCGAGATCGCCGACGCCGACAAGGGCGAGGTCCTGCGGGCCTACCTCAAGCGTTGGAAGGCCGAGGTCGGGGTGTTCTTCGACGGCACCGATGCCTCCTCCGCTGACGACGAGCTCCTCACCATCGCCCCCAAACACCCCGTGTTCGAGCTGCATGACTCCTGATCCTGTGACCCAACCTCACCCCGAAGCACCCGCCCGCACCATCCGTTCGGCCCGAGCGAACCAGATCGTGGCTACCGCCTGGCGGCTCCTCGAAGCCGAAGGGCCCGAAGCGCTCACCATGCGCCGG
>CAZEFG010000286.1:0-3329 GCA_964511355.1 uncultured Iamiaceae bacterium | reverse complement strand
GAGCCACTCCTACGGCTACGGCTTCATCGCCTACCAGACCGCCTACCTGAAGGCGCACTACCCGGTCGAGTACTTCGCCGCCCTGCTCACCAGCGTCAAGAACAACCTCGACAAAGCAGCGGTATACCTGGCCGAGTGCCGCCAGATCGGCGTCGAGGTCCTAGTCCCCGACGTCAACGCCTCGGCGTCGGACTTCACCGCCATCCCAGACGCTGAAGGCGGTTCGCGCGGCTCGATCCCGTTCGGGCTCTCGGCGGTGCGCAACGTGGGCGAGGGGCTCGTGGCTCAGATCGTCGCCGAACGAGAGGCCAATGGGCCCTTCACCGACTTCTACGACTTTTGCGAACGGGTCCACATGTCGGTGCTCAACAAGCGCACGCTCGAATCGCTCATCAAGGCCGGCGGCTTCGACTCGCTCGGTCACCCCCGGCAGGGGCTGCTCGCCGTCTTCGAACAGATCGTCGACACGACGGTGGCTCGCCGACGTGAACGCGACATGGGCGTCATGACCCTCTTCGGCGAGGCCGAGGGCGATGCGGTGTTCGACGAGCGGGCAACCATCCCCGAGCTCGAGTTCGACAAGATGGTCCGCCTGGCTTTCGAAAAGGAGATGCTCGGCCTCTACGTCAGCGATCACCCCCTCATGGGGGCCGAAGCGGCGCTGCGACGCAAGACCGACGGTCCCCTCGACGAGTTGCTCGAGGCCGACGAGGGGGCGGTGCGCACCTATGGCGGCATCGTCACGGCGCTGTCGCGGAAGTGGACCAAGAAGGGCGACCTCATGGCGGTGTTCACCCTCGAAGACCTCGGCGGGTCGGCCGAGGTCATGGTGTTCCCCAAGACCATGCAGACCTACGGTCACCTGCTCGAGAACGACCGGGTGGTGCTGGTGAAGGGCCGAGTCGACAAGCGCGACGACCTGCCCAAACTCATGGCGCTCGACATCGAGCTGTTCGAAGGCTCACTCGCCGAAGGCGCGCCGCCGTTGCGGATCCGCCTCGCTCCGGCCGCCATGTCCGATCAGATCTCACAATCGCTCAAGGCCCTCTTGTCACGCCATCCCGGCGACTCTGAGGTGTTCCTGCACCTGGGGGACCAGACCGTGGTGCGTCTGCCTGACGAGTTCGCCGTCGACATCGAAGGCGGTTTGGTGGGTGAGCTTCGCGAGCTGCTGGGGCCCGACGCCATCATCCTTTGAGGCTCGGTTCTGGCCCGAGTTGCGCAAACGGTCCTGACCTACTGGACTAGAGGCGTCGTCTGTCCACCATTCCTGGGGGTCAAAGCAGGGTATGGCGATCGAGATCGAGACCAAAGACTGCACCGCTCTCGGCGATGCGGATTACGAGGAACTGGCAGACCTGTGCGCCGAAGGAGCGCACGAGATGGGTGTCGGGCTGCTGTCCAAGCAGGCCGAGCAGTGGGTGCTGATCACCATGGCCCGCGAGAACGACAAGCTGAAGGGGTTCGTGTTCAGCACCCTCGAGCGCATCGGCGGCACGCCGAGCGTGCTCGTCGGGGTGGCTTCGATCAAGCGGACCTCCAAGCGCGACACCATCCTGCGGGCCATGGTCCAAGAACTTCTGCGGCGCGCCGTGCTCGCCTTCCCCGACGAAGATGTCCTGGTCGGGGCGCGCTTCGCCGACCCGTCAGGCTTCGAGGCCTACCGTCAGCTCGACGACATCGTGCCTCGTCCCGGTCACAAGGCCTCGGGCGAGGAAAGGGCCTGGGGCCGGCGCCTGGCCAAGCGTTTCAACATCGACAGCGCCAGCTACGACGATCGCACCTTTGTGGCCCAGGGCGATGGCAGCCTGGCATGTGTCCTCGACCACGAGTCGCTCAAGCCCGAAACTCTCGACCCTGCGGTCGTCGAACTTTTCAGTGGCATCGACCCCGGTCGCGGTGACTCCCTGATCGGTTTCGGGTGGGCGATGGCCGAAGATCTGGCCAAACTGGCCTGATCGGTGCCAGCGCCCGAATCTGGCCCCACCTCCGGCGGGTTCACCCTGGTGCTTGGAGCCGGGGGCAGGGTGGGGATGGCCTCCCATGCCGGGGTGTTGCGAGCCCTCCACGAGGTCGGCGGTCTTCACCCCGCCCACGCTGATCTGGTGATCGGCACGAGCGCCGGAAGCGTCATCGGCGCCATGTTGCGCCTGGGCCGCAGCCTCGACGAGATCTGGGCCATGGCGACCCGGGTGTTCTCCGACGAAGCCCCCGACGATGTCGCCCTCGCCGACCTGTTCCGCCGCGCCTGGGAGGGCCCCCTGCAGTTCACCCGGCGCTCGCTCGGCTCGGCCTATGTGGTGTCTCGGTCGCTGCTCAGGGTGCCGTTTGCTCCCATTCCTTCGCCGGTGCGCCGGGTGTTCCCCGCCGGTTTCCTCTCTGCCGGTGAGGACCAGGCCGATCTCGGTCTCGGGATCTCCCCGGAGTGGCCTGAGGCGCCGCTGTGGTTGTGCACGGTCAACATCGACACCGGCCGCCGGGTGGTGCTCGGCCGCCACCAGGATCGCCCCGCGTTCTCCCCGTCGGTGCTGGCCTCCTGCGCCATTCCCGGCTACTACCAGCCGGTGCGTCTCGACGGACGCACCCTGGTCGACGGGGGAGTGCACTCCACCACCAACCTCGATCTGGCCGCCAAGGCCACATCGCAGCTGGTCATCGCCGCCGCTCCGATGGGCCACGATCCCCGATGGGTCCCCGCGGCTTGGAACCGGGCCACCCGCCAATCGGTCAACCGAGGCCTCGCTCGCCAGCGCGACACCGTGTGCGAATCGGGCCGCGAGGTGTTGCTGATCCGCCCGGGCCGCGACGAACTGGCCGTGCACGGCCTGAACCCCATGCGTCTCGACCGTCTCGAGCCGGTGGCCGTGGCCGCCTATGACGCTACTGCCCGCCTCCTCGGCGGCGGCCGCTTCCGCCATCTCCTCGAGCTCGCCCGAACGCCCGAGACTGCCGCGTGACCACCCCGAACCAGGAGCCATGCTGATGGAGTACCGAGAGGTCGTCCGCCAGCGCCGGATGGTTCGGTCGTTCACCGACGACCCGGTCGATCCGGAGGTGCTCGACCGGCTCCTCGCCGACGCCTTGAGGGCACCGTCGGCCGGCAACAGCCAGGGCACCGACCTGATCGTTCTCGCCGGTCCGGCCGAGACCGCAGTGTTCTGGGACACCACCCTGCCAGCGGACCGCAGGGCCACGTTTCGGTGGCCGGGACTGCTGCGTGCGCCGGTTCTGGTCATCCCGCTGGCCGATCCGGCGCGCTACGTCGAGCGTTACAGCGAACCCGACAAGGCCCGCACCGGCTTGGGTGAAGGACCGGAGGCGTGGCCGGT
>CAZEFG010000285.1:0-3372 GCA_964511355.1 uncultured Iamiaceae bacterium | reverse complement strand
GTGCACCGGCGAGAACATCTTCGTGGTGAAGAACGGCCGCATCATCACCCCGCCGGTCAGCGCAGGCGCCCTCGAGGGCATCACGCAGGACTCGGTCCGTCGCATCGCCAGCGACCTGGGCATCCCCTATGAGGTCGGCAACATGTTGCGCTCCGACCTCTACCTGGCCGACGAGGCCTTCTTGTCGGGCACCGCCGCCGAGGTGGTCCCGGTCCGCTCGGTCGACGACCGCGAGATCGGCGAGCCCGGTCCCATCACCCGGCAGATCCAGGAGCGGTACTTCGCCGCCGTCAAGGGCGAGGACGACCGCTACAAGGACTGGCTCACCTATGTCAACGACTGACCCGGTATCCCCGGAGTCAGATTCGAGCCAGGCGCAACCAAGTGCCGCCCGGCGTCCAGCCCAGCGCGATCCGAGGTGGCCGACGGCGGTCGAGATCTTCGACACGACCCTTCGCGACGGCGTCCAGTTCGAGGGGATCTCGGTCACCGTCGACGACAAGCTGCGCATCGTCGAACAGCTCGACCGCCTCGGGGTGCACTGGATCGAAGGGGGCTATCCCGGCGCCAACCCCAAGGACGAGGAGTTCTTCCGGCGGGCGGCCAAGGAACTCGATCTCACCACCTCGACCCTGGTCGCCTTCGGGTCGACCCGGCGCGCCGCCGGCAAGGTCGACGACGACCCCACCCTGCGGGTGCTCGTCGAGTCCGGCGTGTCGACGGTCTGCATCGTCGGTAAGTCGTGGGACTACCACGTCACCGAAGCACTTCGCACCACTCTCGACGAAGCGGTGGCCATGGTCACCGACTCGGTGAAGTTCCTGAAGGACCAGGGCCTACGGGTCTTCTTCGACTCCGAGCACTTCTTCGACGGTTACAAGCGCAATCCCGAGTTCACCCTGAGGGTCCTCGAAGGCGCCGCGGTGGCCGGAGTCGATGCGCTCGTGTTGTGCGATACCAACGGGGGCAGCCTCCCGCACGAGGTCGAGCCGATCGTGGCCGAGATGGTGCGCCACTTCGACGGCGTCACCATCGGCATGCACACGCAGAACGACACCGGGTGCGCCACCGCCAACGCCATCGCCGGAGTGGTGGCCGGCGCCACCCACGTGCAGGGAACGATCAACGGCTACGGCGAACGCACCGGCAACTGCGACCTCACCCAGCTCATCCCCAACCTCACGCTGAAGATGGGTATCGAGACCCTGCCCGAGGGCCGGATGGAGCTGCTCACCTCGGTGTCACACCACGTGGCCGAAGTGGTCAACATGCCACTGCTCAACCAGGCGCCCTATGTGGGCACCTCGGCGTTTGCCCACAAAGCGGGTCTGCACACCAGCGCGATCGCCCGCAGTCCCGACAGCTACGAACACGTCGACCCCACCTCGGTCGGCAACGGCACCCGCTTCTTGGTCTCTGACCTGTCGGGCAAGGCCACCGTCGAGCTCAAGGCTCACCAACTCGGGGTCGAGCTGGCCCCCGACCAGATGGCCAAGGTGGTCGCCGAGCTGAAGGACCTCGAACACCGCGGCTACCACTTCGAGGTGGCCGACGGCTCACTCGAGCTGCTCATGCGTCGGGCCAGTGGCTGGGAACCCACCTTCTTCCAGCTCGAGTCGTTCCGGGTCATAGTCGATCACCAGGCCGGTTCCGAGGTCACCACCGAGGCCACCGTGAAGGTGCGGGTCAACGGCGACCGCATCATCGCCACCGGCGAGGGCAACGGTCCGGTCAACGCTCTCGACGCCGCTCTGCGCCAGGCCATCGGATCGCGCTTCCCCGAACTCGCCGATCTACACCTGGTCGACTTCAAGGTCCGGGTCCTCGACACCGGCGCTGGCACCGGTGCGGTCACTCGCGTGCTGCTCGACTCCTCCGACGGCGAACGCACCTGGTCCACCATCGGCGTGTCCGAGAACATCATCGAAGCGTCCTGGCAAGCCCTGCTCGACTCTCTCGTCTACGGCCTGCTCCACCACCGCGGGTAGGGGATCCTTTCAACCCATGCGGGCGATGGCTCGTAGAAGGGCTTCGGTGGCGGTCGTGTTGTCGATCCCGAGCTGGTGGGCGACCATCGCCATGGTGTCGGCCGCATCGTTGAGCTCGGCCAGATCGGCCCCGGGCCGTTCCAGTGCGAAGGTCCCGGACCGGCCGCGGCTGACGATCACGCCATCGGCCTCAAGTAGTCCGTAGGCCTTTTCCACGGTGCCCTTGGCCACCCGAAGGTCGGCGGCGAGTTGTCGGATGGTGGGCAGGCGGGTGCCGGAGGCGATGCGACCCCCCGCCACTAGGCGGGTGAGCTGTACCCGGATCTGCTCGTAGACCGGCGTGGGTAGCGCAGGATCTATCCGGAGTTCCATCAGCGCGCCAACGACTGGGCGATGGGGACGACGATCAGCACCACCAGGCTGGACGTGATCAGAACCAGCGCGACGGCCATCACCGTCTGCAGGCTGCTCGTGCGCTCGGGTGTGCGTCCATCGGCCCCGACCAGTCCGTAGCCCCGGTTCTGGAACCACCAGACGGCGCCGATGATCCAACTGCCGGCGGTCGCCGCGAGGCTCGCCCAATGGATCGACGCACTCGGCCCCGGCCCGCCCGTTGATGTCGCCTGGGCAACACCGCCCCACAGGAACGATCCGATCAGGGCAATGAGCACCGTCGTCGGACGGCCGAGACCAGCCGATATGGCCATCCGTCGGACCAGATCGTCTGCCGCCTGCATTTCGGCTGGCATCGCCGGGCGCCCCCGCAAGGCAATGCGGCGGGTGCCCCAACGACGCAGGACGACGAAAAACGAGACCCCGGCGGTCAAGAGCAGCACCGGTACCGGTGGGCTTCGAAATGCCAGAGCCAATGCCGCTGCCGCGATCGAGCTGGCCAGCAGGAGTTGCTCGCGGCGGACCACCACCGGGTCGTCGTAGGCGTTGGGATCGCGCACCTCCAACGAGACGACCCGCGGTGTGGGGGTGCGGCCAAATCGGAAGGCCTCGGCCAGGATCGATCCGGCCAAAGCCCCTGCTGCGCCGATCGCTGCCACGACCACCAGGTTGAGCTCGATGGTCGGGTCGCCGCCCCCGAACTCGCCCAGGTAGATGCGGCATCCGACGGCGCCGAGCACCAGTCCCGCCACTGCGCCGTGCTGCCGAAAACGGCGCGACCGGTCGATGAATCGAACGACGAGCGGCCGACTCCCGGGCGGAACCGTGGAGATCGCGACGATCTCCGCGGTGGCTAGCCGGGTGAACTCGTGGCGGACCATCATCCAGAACCCCAGGGCCAGGGCCAAGGCTAGGACAGCGATCACAATGAAACTTCGTTTGACTGACCCATTGTCCTAGGACAATATGACAGAGTGCTTCCGGGGGCAAC
>CAZEFG010000284.1:0-3379 GCA_964511355.1 uncultured Iamiaceae bacterium | reverse complement strand
AGGATGAGGAGGCCCTCCGTGTCGGCGTCGAGGCGACCGACCGGGAACACCCGCGGCTCGGCGGGCACGAGACCGGTCACCGTCGGCCCGCCGTGGGTGTCTGCCGCGGTGGTGATCACCCCGGCCGGCTTGTTGAGGAGGTAGTGGATGAGGCCGGGCCGCACCCCGATCTGGGCGCCGTCGACCTCGATCACGTCGTGCTCGGGGTCGACCCGGCGGCCGAGGACGGCGACCTCGCCGTTCACCCGCACGCGCCGGCGGTCGATGAGGTCCTCGCAGATCCGGCGGCTGCCGAGGCCAGCCTGGGCCAGCACCTTCTGGAGACGGATCCCGTCGCCCTCGGCGGGCTCGGACGGGCCCGGGGCGGGCACCCCGCTACTCCTCGTCGAGGGTGGTCGGGCCGTCGTCGGGCGAAGCCTCCCGGCGACGCTCGGCGTTGGCGGTCTCGATCTCGTCGAGCCGCTCGTTCAGGCTCGGACCGGGATCAGGGCGCAGCCCGGCCTCCAGGTGCTCGACGACGTCGGCCCCGGGCACGAACTCGGCGAGCGGCGGGAGCTCGGCGAGCGATCGCAGCCCCACCCGCTCGAGGAACAGGGCGGTGGTGCCGAAGAGGACCGCCTGGCCGGGGCCGTGGTCCTTGCCGACCTCGGCGATGAACCCGCGCTGCTGGAGGGTCCGCATGACGCCGTCGACGTTGACGCCGCGGATGGCCGCCACCTGGGCCCGGGACACCGGCTGCTTGTAGGCGACGATGGCCAAGGTCTCCAGCGCCGCCGCCGACAATCGAGCCGACTGGCCGTCGAGCACGAACCGTTCGACATACGGCGCCTGGTCAGGGTGAGACTGATAGCGATACCCCCCGGCGACCCTCACCAGAGCAAACCCGCGCTCTTCGGCCTCGTAATCGGCGGCCATCTCGGCGCAGAGTGCCTCGACGCGGGGGGTGGGGAGCTCGACCAGCTGGGCCAGCAGTTGGGGCTCAACCGGGTCGTCGGCCACCATCAGCACCGCCTCGATGGCTCGACGGGCGTCGGCGATGACCACCACGGATTCTGGCTCGGGAAGCGAATTCGGGTCGGTCATCCGTCGTAGGTGTCGATGGCGGCGAGGTCGGCGTGGTCGTATCCGGAGGCGCCCAACCAGACGATGTCGATCTCGCCGAAGGTGGTGGGCTGGACCACATCGACCAGACCTTGCTTGAACAGTTCGAGCACGGCGAGGAAGCGTACGACGACCTCGAGGCGTTCGACCAGCGAGGCGGTGAGGGCCCGAAAGCCGATGCGACCCACCCGGGGAAGCTCGTCGACCAGTTCCTCGACCGCGTCGGCCACGCTCAGGCGGATTGGGGCCACGTGGTCGAGCTCGACGCGAGGCACCGGCTTTGGTGCCGCGGCGACGAGGAACGCGGCCCGGAGTTGTTCGGCGGTGACCCCTTCGAGCAGGTCGGGGGCCAGGCCGGCGAAACGCTCTTCGAGGCCGGCGGTACGGGGGTGGCTGCGAGCGGCTTCACCTTCCATGAGCCTCAGCACCACCGCGGCGTCCTTGAAGGTCTTGTACTCCAACAGCCGTGACAGCAACAGGTCGCGCTCTTCCCACAGCGCCAACTCGTCGTCGAGGTCGAAACCGCCGTCGTCGGGCAGGAGGCGCCGGGCCTTGAGCTCGACCAACGTTGCCGCGATGAGGAGGAACTCGGTGGCCAGGTCGAGATCGAGCTGCTCCATCCGTTCGAGCTCGGAGAGATAGGCGTCGACGATGGCCGAGAGCGATACGTCGTAGAGGTCGACCTGCTCACGCAGGATCAGGTGCAGGAGGAGGTCGAAGGGACCTTCGAACACTTCGGTCTGCACGGCGATGGACACTGGCTGATCCTACCCGGGCCAGTGGGTAGCGTCGGGCCATGCGAATTCTGGTCACCGGCGGTGCCGGCTACATCGGAAGCCACACCGTCGTGCTGCTGCTCGAGGCCGGACACGACGTGGTGGTGGTCGACAATTTCTCGAACTCGAAGCCCGAAGCGTTACGGAGGGTCGCCGAGATCGCCGGCCGCGGCGTGGAACTGCACGAAGTCGACTTGCTCGACCTCGACCGCCTCGGCCAGGTGTTCGCCGACACCGCCCCCGAAGCCGTGATCCATTTCGCCGGCCTCAAAGCGGTGGGCGAATCGGTCTCGGACCCGCATCGCTACTACCGCACCAACCTGGTCGGAGCGCTCAACCTCACTGCGGCCATGAAAGACCATGGCTGCCAGATTCTGGTGTTCTCATCGTCGGCCACCGTGTACGGGCCAACCCCGACCTTGCCGCTCCAGGAGGATGCACCCACCTCGGCCACCAACCCCTACGGCTGGTCGAAGTTGATGATCGAACAGATCCTCTCCGACGTACACGCTGCCGATTCGGCCTGGTCCATCGCCACCCTGCGGTACTTCAACCCTGTCGGCGCCCATCCATCGGGGAGAATCGGCGAGGATCCCCAGGGCGTCCCCAACAATCTCCTGCCCTTTGTCAGCCAGGTAGCCGTTGGTCGGCGCGAGCTGCTTGAGGTGTTCGGTGACGACTACGACACGGTCGACGGCACCGGTGTGCGCGACTACCTGCACGTGGTCGACCTGGCCGCTGGCCATCTCGCTGCCCTTCACCGCCTGGTCGAGGTCGGTGGGCACCACGTGTGGAACCTGGGAACCGGCAAGGGGCACAGCGTCCTGGAGGTCGTGGCCGCGTTCGAGAAGGCCGCTGGCGTGGAGATCCCCCGTCGGGTCACCGCTCGGCGCCCCGGCGACATCGCCGCCTCCTACGCCGACCCCACCCGGGCCAACGAGGAGCTGGGGTGGAGCGCCGACCGCAGCATCGACACCATCTGCGTCGATGCCTGGCGGTGGCAGTCAGCCAACCCCGACGGATACCCCGACGAGACAGCATCGTCGCTCCCCTATCCTCGCCCCTCATGACCACGCCTTTCAGGAGCACAGTCTTTTCGGGCATCCAGCCGAGCGGCGACCTTCAACTCGGGAACTACCTCGGGGCGCTCCGTCGCTTTGCCCGCGAGCAGGACCAGGCCGACAGCATCTTCTGCATCGTCGACCTGCACGCGATCACCGTGCCCCAGGAACCCGAGGTTCTCCGCCAGCGGACCATCCAGACGGCGAACCTCTACCTAGCGTCGGGCATCGACCCCGCTCGCACGGTCCTGTTCGTGCAGAGCCACGTGGCGGCCCACACCGAATTGGCCTGGTTGATGGAGTGCACCGCCAGCTTCGGCGAGCTCAGCCGCATGACCCAGTTCAAGGAGAAGAGCGACCGCAAGGATTTCGTCTCGGCAGCCTTGTTCACCTACCCGGCTCTGATGGCGGCCGACATCTTGCTCTACGACACCCACCGGG
>CAZEFG010000283.1:0-3390 GCA_964511355.1 uncultured Iamiaceae bacterium | reverse complement strand
GCCTGGCCTTGTTCGAGGCGTTCGGCTCGACCGAGAAGACCATGCACATCAACCCGGGACCACACGTGGGTATCCCCCGCTTCGAGCGCGACGCGTCGGCCGCCTTCTACGCCCGCCACCTGGTGTGACCTAGGCGCCGGGGGTGCCTAGCCGCGGCCGAGAGCCTGGCCGAGCTGGGCGACGGCGACCAGCAGCGCTTGGACGATGGACTCCTGGCGCTGGTCATCGAGGCGCTGCGCCGGGGCCGACACGGTGAGTCCGGCCAAGAGGCCGTCGGCGGGGCCGGGGACCGCGGCGGCGATACCGACGATGCCCCGCTCGCGCCGTCCTCGGCCGATGAGATAGCCGTGCGTGCGGGCGTGCTCGATGTCGGCCAGCGCGGCGTCGGCGTCGAGCGGCTCGATGCCGGCGGCCTCCCTCGCCGCGCTCAGCCGTTCGATGGCCGAGCGGGGGTCCTCGACGTGGGCCAGCATCGCTCGTCCGGCGGCGGTGACGGCGGCCGGGACTCGGCTACCGACGCGGGTGGTGAAACCGATGGGTCGCGGGGACACCAGCTTGTCGAGATACACCACATGGTCGCCGTCGAGCACGCTCAAGCTCACCGTCTCGCCGGTTTCGAGATGGAGCTGTTGGAGGATGTTGGTGGCCGCCACCTTGATCGGAAGGGAGGCGACGACGGCGGCGCCGAGTTCGAAAACCTTGAGGGAAGCGGCGTAGTAGCCGGTGTCGGGATCCTGGGTCACGTAGCCGGATTCGATGAGCATCCGCAGGACCCGGTGAACAGAGCTCTTCTGGAGTCCGACCTGATCGGCCAGGTGCGACAGCCGCACGGACCCGTCGGCTCGGGCGAGCGCTTCGAGCAATGCGAGCCCCTTGCCCAATGCGGTGTCCACCGAGCCATTGTCGCCGTTGACGTCACCCGCTGGCGGTATCCACGTGGCGTCGGCAAATCAACCCTTGACGTATAGGCAGCTTCTAGTTACGTTTGCTGTCATCTATCCGCAGATGATCAAGGTCTGCTGACACCCCGGCAGGCGGAGGGAGATACCGAAATGAGTACGACTTTCGGGCGTGTTTGGCGCGCCCTCTTGGCGGTGGCCTTGGCGGCCACCATCCTGGGAGCGACTGGTGGAGCGGTCGATGCCCAAACCGCCGGCTTCCCATCGGTCGGCACCAGCTTCAACTCGGCGGGGCCCTACTCGGTCACCACCATGAACGGGTCCCAGCACACGTACTGGTATCCGTCGAACATCCGCACCACGGGCCTGCGCCATCCGGTGATCTTGTGGGGCAACGGCACCGGCGCCAGCCCCACCAGCTACGCCGGGTTGTTGCGGCACTTCGCTTCGCACGGATTCATCGTCGCCGCGGCCAACACTCCCAACGCCGGTAGCGGAAGCGAGATGCTGGCCGGCCTCTCCAACCTGACCTCGATGAACGGCCAGTCGAGCAGTCCCTTCTACCAGCGGGTCGACACCGGTCGGGTCGCCAGCACGGGCCACTCCCAAGGTGGCGTCGGCGCCCTGGAGGCATCCAAGGACTCGCGGGTGATGACCGCCTTCCCCATCGAAGGCGCCTTCTCGGCCAGGGGCGTCACCGTCCCCACCCTGTTCCTGGCGGGTCAGAACGACAACATCGCCCGCCCCTCCCAGATCAAGTCGACCTACAACGGCGCCAACACCGCCGCCGCCTACGCGGAGGTGGCCCGGGCCACTCACTTCACCCCTGCCGGTGACGGTGGCTACTTCCGGGCCGTGGGCGTGGCCTGGGCCCGTTGGCACCTCATGGGCGACAGCAATGCCGAGGGCTGGTTCGTCGGAACGAACTGTGGGTTGTGCCGCGACACCCAGATCACCGACTACGAGGTCAACGCCCGCTTCCGCTCTCAGTTCGGCTCCGGTGGTGGCCCGGGCGGGCCCGGTGACCCGGGTGAGAGCCAGTGCGTTCGGTCGAGCACCCGGACCCACGTGTCGAGCGACCGGGCAGTGTCGGTCCTCGGTCGGGCCTATGCCCGGGGCAGCGGCGACAACCTCGGCCGGGTGAGCGCGCTGAACTTCGTCTCCTTGCGCGAGGCCAGCTCCGGGGGCTGGAACCTCGTGTCGTCCTGCTGATCCGATGGCGTCGGCCCCCGTCGGGCGGGGCGAACGCTTTGTGTTCGCCCCGCTCTGGGGTTCTCGGAGTCCAGATACTGTGTCCGCCATGCGTAGAACCTTCGCCGTACTCGCCCTGATGCTGACCATGCTGGTCGGGCCCCTCGCGGCCACCAGCTCCGCTCAGTTCCCCGACCATTGCGAGCCGATGGCCGAGACCTCAGGCTTCGTCGACGACGACGGCTGTCCGATCTCGCGCGAGGAGTTCGCCCGGATGCGCGACGCCGAGACGGGCATGCAGTGGGACAACATCGCCATCGTGGTGGGGGTTCTCGCCCTGATCGGCGGGGGGATCTACCTGGTGATCAGGAGCCGTCGTCAGCCCACCGCCTAGGCGGGAACGGGAACCACCACGGTCGGAACCGGCGACTGGCGGATCACGTACTCGGTGACCGACCCGGCCAGCAGGCGACTGAGGCCTGACCGGCCGTGGGAGGCCATCACCACCAGCGCCACCTCGGGGTCTTCGGCCTCGGTGGCTATGGCGGGCCCGGCCTCCATGGCGTGGCGATGCCGGGATTCGACCCTGACCTGGGCGTCGGCCGCGGTGCCGACGATCCGGGCCAGGTACTCGCCGACCACGTCGTCAGGCCCGACGCCTCGGTCCCGAGCCTGGGTGTCGATCTCATGGCGCAGTACGCCGTCGATCACCAACAGGATGCGCAGCGGTTGCTCGAAGCGCCGTGCCAACTCCAGCGCCGTGGGCAGGGCCGCCTCGCTGGCCGGCGACATGTCGACGGTCATCAAGATCATGGGGTCACCACCAGTTCGGTCTCGCTTCCGGTATCGGTGTCGGTCGGCGACACCGGTTCTTTCGGTTCCAGGCGGGCGAGCAACGACTCACCCTCGATGTCGACGTTGGGAAGGAGTCGATCGAGCCAGGTCGGGATCTTCCAGGCCCGTTCGCCGAGCAGGGCGAGCACGGCGGGGACGATGGTCATGCGTACCACGAAAGCGTCGGCGAACACACCGATGGCCAGGGCGAAGCCGATCATCTTCACATTGGGGTCCTCGCCCAGGACGAACGCAGAGAACACGAACACCATGATCAGTCCGGCGGCCACGATCACCCTGGAGCTGTGGCGGATTCCTTCGACCACGGCCTGGCGGGCGTTGCCGTTGTGGACGTAGTCCTCCCGGATGCGCGACACGAGGAAGACCTCGTAGTCCATGGCCAGGCCGAACAGGATGCCAAGCAACAGGATGGGCAGGATGCTGATGATCGGCCCGGTCTGCTCGA
>CAZEFG010000282.1:1224-3416 GCA_964511355.1 uncultured Iamiaceae bacterium | reverse complement strand
GTACTCCTCGGCGCTGTCGGAGGCGACTTCGATCCAGACGATCTCGACCGTGTGGCCCTGGATGTCCATGCCCAGAATGTTTCCGGCGTGGGTCCGCACCTCGTCGGCGTCGTTGGCGAGCTTGATGCCACCCGCCTTGCCTCGGCCACCCACCTGGACCTGGGCCTTCACCACCACCGGGTAGCCGACCCGATCGGCGACCGCGACAGCCTCGTCGACGGTGCTGGCCACGTCGCCGGCCGATACCGGAATACCGAACGTGGCGAAGAACTGCTTGCCTTGATACTCGTAGAGATCCACTCTGGTGCCTGCCTCCGGCGAAGTCGTTGGGCGCCGCGGCTTTGGGCCCCACGGCTCAAGCGATACTAGGGGCATGGCCCCACATCGGCTCCAATCGCCCCACCACCCTGCGCAGCACCCTTTCGACCTCGTCCCGAGCGGGGCCCTCGCCCCCGTTCCGCCCCCTGCCGGGGTGGTCGCGTGAGCCCGGTCGAGCGGAGAACCTCGTCGTCGACCACCACGGCAGTTCTCATCGGGATCGCCGCCGTCGTGGCCAGCGTCGGCCTCATCTGGTTCATGATCAACCTGGCCAACCAAAGCGGCGACACCGTCCAGGTTCGTCTGGGCGACGACCGTTTCGACGCCGGCCACGTCAGCGACCGCGCCGACTCGATCGCCAAGGCCGGACCCGTCCTGTGGCCCGACGTGGCCGGGCGCAGCCGCGACATCTACCTGCAGCACCTCGGCGACGATGTCGACGAGGGCTGGACCGCGTTCTCCGCCCAAGCGGTTGGCAAGCCCCGGGACTGCTTCCTGGAGTGGGAGGCCGACAGCGGCGAATTCGCCGACTGCGACGGCGACCGGTTCCCCGCCGACGGCGATAATCCGGCACTCACCTCCTATCCGGTCACCATCGAGGACGGCCGTCTGATCATCGACCTCAACGCCGAGTTCCGCGACCAGGACGAGGATCCAGCCGACGACGAGCCCGAACTCCCCAGCTCCGGCGAGGCCCGCAACTAGCCGCCGAATCGGTGCCAGGCCGGAGTGCGGGCGCGCATGCGCTGAACGCGGGTCCGGCGGTCACCAAGCGGCCACTCGTGGCCGTTTCGCGCCACCGGGAACCTGGTGAGTTGGCAGCCGAGCCGTATGGCCGCTCTCTAGCCCTGGGGGTCGCGAGCTCGCTCGTGGATGGGTCGTCCGTAGAAGTGCTGCGGCTCGGCCGTCACCCCAGCCCGCGCCGCCTCGGCGTCGCGATTCAGCTTGCGATCGCTCGGGATGTTCTGGGCCTCTCGGGCCTTGCGGATGACCCACCAGGTCAGCGGCACCACCCCGCCAAGAAACAACGCGATACGAACGATCAGTCCGAGGGTGAAAGACATAGAAACCGCCTCTGCTCGCCGACGCGCACTGGACCCAGCGCGCTGGTTTCCACCCTACCTGCTGGGAGCCACCCGATCTGGGGGTCAGGCCTTTTCGAGTGGGGCCCAGGCCAGCAGCAGGCGCTTCTCTCCCGCCGACGGGAAACGGACCGTGGCCTCGGCCTTGTCGCCCTCGCCTTCGATGTCGAGGATGACCCCTTCGCCCCACGACGAGTGCCGGACGTCGTCGCCGACCTTGAGACCCATCCGGTCGGCGCCTCGCAAAGCCGGGCCAGAGGGAGCGGGTTTCATGGCCTGGTCGACGATGCGGTCGCGGTTGGCGCCGATGCGGTCGACGCTGCCCCGACTGCTTTGGCCGGTGCCGCTGCGCCCCACTGCCGGGCTGAACCAACCCGACGACCCGTCGCTGGTCCCCCCGCGGTTCCCCCTTCCCCGGCGAGCGGGACGTTCGTCGGATTCGACCAGGTGTTCGGGGATCTCGTCGAGGAACCGGCTCGGCGGGTTGTACTGAGTGGATCCGAACAGTGTGCGACACCAGGCGTGGGTGAGGTAGAGACGCTCTTGGGCACGGGTGATGCCCACATAGGCAAGGCGCCGCTCCTCTTCGAGCTCGTCGGGTTCGCCGATCGAGCGCATGTGGGGGAACACGCCGTCCTCCAAGCCGATGAGGAACACCACGGGGAACTCGAGCCCCTTGGCGGCATGCAAGGTCATCAGCACCACCGACGATGAGTCGTCGGCGTCGTCGAGTTCGTCGGTGTCGGCCACCAGGCTGACCTGTTCGAGGAACTCCTCGACGGTGTCGAAGTC
>CAZEFG010000282.1:0-1124 GCA_964511355.1 uncultured Iamiaceae bacterium | reverse complement strand
TTGAGGTTGACCTCGTCGGTGGGGTTCACCACCACCCGCACATAGGCCATGGCGTCCTTGACCTCCCGACGGTCGTAGAACCGGGTGCCACCGATGACCTTGTAGGGGATGCCGGATCGCATGAGGTGTTCTTCGAGCACCCGGCTCTGGGCGTTGGTGCGGTAGAACACGGCGACATCGCCCCAACGGACCTCGCCCGCCTCGTGCAGGCGCGACATCTCGTGGGCCACCCATTGGCCCTCGTCGGCTTCGTCGTCGGCGTGGTAGCGCCGGATCTTGGGACCGCCGGTCTGGTCGCTCCACAGCTCCTTGGGCTTGCGCCCGAAGTTGTTGGCGATGACCGCGTTGGCGGCATCGAGGATGGTCTGGGTCGACCGGTAGTTCTGTTCGAGCAGGATCACCGTGGTGTCGGGGAAGGCGTCCTCGAACTCCAAGATGTTGCGAATGTCGGCGCCCCGGAAGCGGTAAATGCTGTTGTGGACGACCATCCCGTTGGCCACGTAGTTGTGGACCGGGCTGACCTCGAGGTCGTAGACGGGACCGTCGTAGTCCTCGGTTTCGACCCCATCGACGGGTACTTCGACGAGATCGCCGGCGGCGTCAGGTACCAAGACACGCATCCCCACCCGCAGGTTGGCCAAGGGCATGACGTCATAGACGCGGCCCGCGAAAGCCATCCGACGCCGGATCTCCATCCCTCCGGACGCCGCAACCTCATGCGCCAGCCCCAAAGCTTCGGGGTAGCTGTTCCGAACGATCTCGACGCGCTTGCTGGCCGATTTTCCCTGCCTGACCGGAAAACCAGCCCGTTCGAGGCGTTCCGCTAGGTCGAGCCGATTGGACGACCATTGAATGCGATGGCCGCCGGTGGCACACCGCTGGTCGGAGAACATGGTGAGGTTGAGACTCTGGCGGCGACCGCCACCTTGGGGTCGGTAATGAGGAAACTCAGCCACCAGATCGAGGTCGGACATCAGGGCTTTGGCCCGTGTTTCGGTATCGAGATTGCGATAGAGCTCGACGATCTGGTCGTCGTCCATCGACAGCTTGCGACCGACCCCGTGGAAACAGACGGTCGGAATCCCGTACTCAGCGGCGAACCACGACTCCCAGTAGGTGGCTTC
>CAZEFG010000281.1:0-3428 GCA_964511355.1 uncultured Iamiaceae bacterium | reverse complement strand
GCAGGTCGATGGCTCGCGACAGGTCGCTCATGAACATGAACGCGCCCTTGAGCACGCCTACCAGCAACGGTTCACGCCCGGCGTACTCGGCGGTGAGCGCCGCCCCCATCTCGACCACCCGCGCCTGGAGCTGCTCGTCGGAGATCAGTACCTGACCGATGTAGGGATGGTCGGTAGCGCCGCGGCCCGCCGCCGCCTCGGGGTCGGATTGGTCGGAACTGCTCTGGTCAGCCATCGCCGCTCGACACTACCGATGTTGGAGCCGCAGACGAGATTCGGTGCGTCGGACCTCCCAGCCGCCCACCACGTCGGCCGCCTTGGTCCGGCCCGATGCCACCTCGAGCACCCGCGCTACGGCCGCGGCATCGACCGGGTGCTCGAGCCCGATCGTCTCGCTGATCCAGCGCCTCACCGCCACCCGGGCCACTGCTGCGGGGGCGGCGTTGAGAGCACGGGCGTCGGTTGCATCGAGCGACGACGCCTCGGCGTCGAGATGATCGGCCACCTCTCGCAGCAACCCCGCCTGGCGCGCCAACACCAGCGCCACCTCGCGCTCGGCGATGTCGTCGAGAAGGGGCAGCAGTTCGTGACGAACCCGGTTGCGCCGGAAGCGAGGATCGGTGTTGGTGGGGTCCTCGAAGGGCACCAGACCCAGGTGATGACAAAGCGCCTCGGTCTCTCGTCGTCGCAGGCCGAGCAGCGGCCGTCGCTCCGTGCGCATACCCGCCAGGCCGTCGAGCGCCGCTCCGCGCATCAAGTTGAGCAGCACCGTCTCGGCCTGATCATCGGCGGTGTGACCGGTGAGAACGTCGGCGGGCAACACGCCATAGCGGGCGGCCCGGGCCCGGGCCTCGAAGTTGGGCCCCGGCTCGACCACCACCGCCTCGGACCTGAACTTGGCACCGAACCGTTCAGCCACTTCCTCCACCAGATGGGCCTCGGACGCCGAGCCTGGGCGCGCTCCGTGGTCGACGTGCACCGCGGTCACCTCCAGTCCGGCGGCGGTCGCCAACACCAGCAGAGCGAGCGAGTCGGCCCCGCCCGAGACGGCCACGGTCGCCGACGAGCCCGGCGCGGGAAACCCGCATTTGGCCAGCAGCTCGGCCACCAGCGGATCAGCGCTCACCGATCACCGCCGACCAGCCGGGAACGTTCAGGCCGGGGCCAGCCCGACCGAGCCAACGCCGAGGCGATCGAGCCATGACTGCGGGTCGCGGATCTCGGCCAGGGTGGGCAGGTTGTCGGGGGTCTCCCACGCCCGGTCGAGCACCTGCGGGCCACCCGCCGCCTCGACCGCGGCGATGAACTGCTCGCCTTGCTCGTACTGGCTCAGCTTGGCTTCGAGCCCCAACATGCGCTGGATCATCCGGGCGGGGCCCTTGACCTGCTTGCGGCGGTCGCGAAGCACCCGGCCGAAACGATCGGCACTGGGGATGCGGTCGGCACCCGCCCGGTCCATGGTTACATCGCCGTGGCCTTCGAGGAGGCTCATCAGCCCGCTCAACCGCTCGAGCACCTCGCGCTGTTCGTCGCTGGCCAGCAGCACCGCCAGGCCACCGTCGTCGAGCGGCTTGCGGCCCTCACGCAACGCTTCGGTGGCCCGCTTGAGAGCCTCGACGAAACGCTGCGGGTCGGGGTCGACCGAATCGACGGTGGCCTCCACCAGCGACAAGAAGTGGGGACGCATCCACTCGATGCCGGTGAACTGCATCCGGTGGGTGACCTCGTGCAGGGCCAGCCAGAGCCGGAACTCACGAGGAGGAAAGGCGAACCGCTTCTCGAGGGCGAGAACGTTGGGGCCCACGTAGTAGACGATGTCCTGGTCCTCGGGGTTCTCGTCCTCGATGACCAACAGGTCGTACTGGCCGAGAACCCGCGTCGACATCCAACCGAGCAGTGCCCCCAGCTCGACGCCGGCAAAACCCTTGGCCACCGGCGCCAGCCGCCCGCTGGTGATGCGGGGGCCGACCTTGTCGGTCAGGGGACGCAACAGGCGCTGGAACGACGCCACGTTGGCGTTGATCCAGCCCGCCCGATCGGTGACCCGGGCGCGAGCCGGACCGGCGAGCGATCGAAGCCCGGTGGCCTCGGCCACCAACGCCTCGGCCTCTGCGGTGAACTCGGCGAAGTCGGGTTCGAGTGAGTCCCAGTGGTAGGACTCGGCGAAGGGCTCCCGCCCGGCCACCCTCTTCGCCACCTTGGCGGCCAGGTGCCAGTCGACGGGGCTCGACACGTCAGCGCCTCGGATACCGGGGGCGACTCACCTTCATGAGGTATCCGGCGATGGTCGCCACCACGAGCAGCAGAGCGGGAATGGCCAGGGCCACCCCGATCCAGTAGTGCCACACAACTGCGAGCGTCATGGCTACATCCTATGCCGGGTCCTCGCCTTGACTCACGTCGAGGCGAGGAGGCGACGCGTCGAGAGACGGGGCCCCGAGAGAGGCCGTCAGGGCTCGGGGGTGAGGCCCAACGATTCGGCCACCCGCTGGCGCAACGAGTCGGGCACCTCTTCGTGGCAGCGCTTGGCGATCACCGAACGCAGCTCGGCTTCGAAGTCGAACGCTTCGAGGCAAGGGCTGCACTCGTCGATGTGATGGCTGATGGTGGCCCGCTTGTCGTCGGTGAGTTCGCCGTCGAGGAAGGAGTACAGCTCACGCAACGAGTCGTTGCAGTTGCTGGTGGCCTGGCAGTCTGCTGGTTCCATGCGGATACGGCTCCTCGATCAGCCGGCGTCGTCACCGGAAACGGCAGCCTTGGCTTCGGGACGTTCCGCCAAGCCCCGACTGGCTGCAAAATCGTACAACGCTCGTTGAAGTCCTTTTCTTCCCCGGTGCAGGCGACTCATCACCGTGCCGAGCGGAATGTCGAGGATCTCGGCGATCTCCTTGTAGGAAAAGCCCTCGACGTCGGCGAGGATCACCGGCAGGCGGAAGTTCTCAGGCAGCTCCTCGACCGCCTGCTTGACCTCGTGCTCGGTGAAGAAGTCCATCAGCTCTTCTTCGGCGCTGCGGCCCATCTGGGCGGCCTCAAGGCCCCCGAGGCGGCGATAGAGGTACAGGTCCTCGACCTCTTCGAGGTCCTGTTCGCTGGGCCGACGCTGCTTGGCCCGGTAGATGTTGATGTAGGTGTTGGTGAGGATCCGGTACAACCAGGCCCGCAGGTTGGTGCCTTCCTCGAAGCCACCGAAACCCCGGTAGGCCTTGAGGTAGGTCTCCTGGACGAGGTCCTCGGCGTCAGCAGGGTTCCGGGTCATACGCAGGGCGGCCGAGTAGAGCCCGCTCATGTGCTCCATCGCCTGGGCGGCGAAGTCTGCCTGATCTGCCACCGGTCCAGGGTACCCGTGGTCGGCGGCCCGACCGAACCAACCGATTGGAGCCCGAGAGGAGAATCGAACTCCTGACCTGCTCATTACGAGTGAGCTGCTC
>CAZEFG010000280.1:0-3430 GCA_964511355.1 uncultured Iamiaceae bacterium | reverse complement strand
AACTGCTCGAACTCGAAGGCATCACCACCAAGGTCAACTACGGGCTCAACAAGGTCCGTTTCCCGGCCCCGGTTCCCGCCGGCTCGAAGATCCGCCTGGCCGCCAAGGTGGCCGAGGTCAACGAGGTCGGTGGGGGAGGCGTCGAAGTGGTCGCCGACTTCGCCGTCGAATGCGACGCCACCGACAAGCCGGTGTGTGTCGCCCAGGCCGTCTATCGCTACTACCCATGAGGCTGGCTTCCCGCTAGCTCCCGTCACTCCACATTTCGACTTGCGCAAACCAACCTGGGGAGGTTCGGCAATGTTCGCCAAGCAGCACTGGTATGTGGTCGCCATGGCCGACGAGGTCACCGACGAACCGTTGGGCCGCCGCGTCCTCGACGAACCGATCGTGCTCTACCGCCTCGCCGACGGCACACCCGTGGCGCTGGCCGACGAATGTCCGCACCGTCGTTACCCGTTGTCGCTCGGCCGCCTGGTCGACGACATTCTCGTGTGCAACTACCACGGCTTCAGCTTCGACTGTTCAGGCACCTGCGTTGCGGTTCCAGGCCAGGACAACATCCCGAGCCGGGCCGACGTGCGCGCCTACCCACTGGTCGAGCGGGGACCTTGGGTCTTTGCCTGGATGGGCGACCCCGCCGCGCCTGATCACTCCCGGCTGCCCGACACCCCGTGGCTGACCTCCCCCGACTACAAGGTGCTGGCGGGCATGCAGCCGCTCGCGGCCCGGTACTCCCTGCTGGTCGACAACCTGCTCGACCTATCGCATGAGACCTACCTGCACGCCGGCTTCATCGGCACCCCCGAGGTGGCGGCCACCCCCATCGAGACCACGATGGGCGACGACGGCGTGGTGCGGGTGTCGCGCCACATGGAGGGGGCGGAGTGTCCGCCGTTCTATTCGCGCTCGACCGGACTCCAGTCTCCCATCGACCGGTGGCAGGACATCGAGTTCCACGCCCCGGGTGTCTATGTCCTTCACTCGCGGATAGCTCCGGCCGGGGCCGCACCTGGCGACGACGGCTCCGACCATCCCCTGGCCAGCCATGCCAAGATCCTCTACGGGCTCACTCCGTCCACGGCCACCACCACCTATGACTTCTGGGTGGTGGCCCGTGACTTCGCCGTCGACGATGTGGAGGTCGATGAGTTCATGTGGAAGATGAACGACGAGGTCGTGCGCCAGGACGTCGACGCTCTCAGCATCCTCGAAAGGCGTATCGCGCCCGACCCCGACGGCGCTGAGGTCAGCATCAAGATCGACCGCGGCGCGCTCCACGCCCGGCGCCGGGTGGCTGAGCTGGTGGCCGCTGAACAGGCAAGCCCATGACTGCGGTCGCGGGCACCACCCCATCTGCCTCCCGGGGCTTGGCCGGCCGCGGGGCCGAGCGGTACCTGCTGCCGCTCTCGGGTCTGGCGGTCGTTCTGGCCGCCTTCGAGATCGCGCCCCGCATCGGGCTGCTGCCGCGGTCGTCGTTTCCTCCGGTGAGTGAGATCTTCTCGGCGTTGGCATCGCTCCTCGTCGATGGCGGCTTCTGGGCGACGATCTGGGACACGTTGTCGGCGTGGGGCATCGCCATGGTCATCGTCACCCTCATCGGGGTCCCCCTCGGGTTCATCATCGGGTCGAACAAGGTGGTCAGCCTGTTCACCGGGCTGACCATCGACTTCCTCCGCCCCATACCCTCGGTGGCCCTCATACCCCTGCTGGTCCTCATCTACGGGATCAACCCCTCCCTCAAGATCGCCCTCGGCGTGTTCGGCGCGTTGTGGCCGCTGCTGTTCCAGGCCATGTACGGCATCCGCGATGTCGACCCCGTGGCCCGCGACACGGCGAAGGCGTTCGGGCTCGGGCCCCTCACCCGCCTGCGTCGCATCGTCCTGCCGAGCGCCGCGCCCTTCGTCGCCACCGGCGTGCGCCTAGCGGCGTCGGTGGCCCTGATTCTGGTGGTCACCGGCGAGTACATCGTCGGTGTCGACGGGCTCGGCAAGCAGGTCTACTTCTACCAATCCGGTGGCGCCTACGACACGATGTACGCCCACATCGTGGCCGCCGGTCTGCTCGGCGTCGCCATCAACCTGGTGTTCACCAGCCTCGAGCGGCGGGCTCTGTTCTGGCACGCCAGCCAACGCGCCAGCGGACTCGTGAGCGGAGCGTCGTGATGGCCACGATCAGCGACGTGGCGTACACGGCGGCGCGGTGGCTCGGGCGCGCCGCCATGCGACTGGCGCTGCCGGTGCTGCTGGTGTGGGTGTGGTGGGTCACCTCGGCCAACAGCACGTCGTACTTCTATCCACCCTTGTCGCGGGTGGTCGACAAGCTCGACGCCGACTGGTGGGCCTTTCCCTTCACCGATCGCGTCACCGGCGACCTGGTGCCCAGCCTCACCCGCTTCAGTCTCGGTTACCTGCTCGCGGTGGTGGCGGGCATCGCCGTGGGCACGGCATTGGGTCTCATGCCTCGCACCCGCAAGGCCGCCGAGCCCGTCACCGAGTTCCTCCGGGCCATCCCCCCGCCGCTGCTGTTGCCCTTCGCCATCGTCACCTTCGGCGCCACCAACACCTCCAAGGTCATCGTCATCGCTCTCGGGTCGGTGTGGGTGATCCTGCTCAACACCGTCGACGGGGTGCGCAGCGTTGACCCGCAGCTGCTCGACACGGCGGCGGCGTTCCGGGTGCCGCGGCGACGCCAGATCACCCGCATCGTGCTGCCCGCCGCCAGCCCCCAGATCGCGGTGGGCATGCGCACCGGTCTGGCCGTAGGGCTCATCATGATGATCATCAGCGAGATGCAGGGCAGCACCAACGGCCTCGGATTCCAGGTTCTTTCGGCTCAACGCTCGTTCGACACGGCCGGCATGTTCGCCGGGATCATCGTCATCGGCGTGGTCGGCCTCGTCGTCAACCTCGGCTTCGTCATGGCCGAGAACCGCATCATGCGCTGGTACCGCGGCGCTCGTGGCTTGCTCGACGAATCGTCGGGACGCCGCGCCCGCCGTACGCGCCGTACCGCCGTGCCGGCCGGGGTCGAGTCGGTGGCGTCACCGTCGCTTCCCAACCCGTCTGCCCCCGTCCCGGCCGCCACCGTCGCGGCCGATGCGCCATCTGGCCATTTGGCCTCTGTCAGTCACCTGGAGGCGACATGACCGTCCTCGCTCTCGACTCGATCGCCAAGACCTACGGGTCGGGCCCCGATGCCTTCGAGGCCATCCAGAACGTCACCGTGGCCGCCGAGCCCGGCGAGATGCTGTGCATCGTCGGGCCGTCAGGGTGTGGCAAGACAACCCTGTTGCGTTGCACCGCCGGTCTGCTCGCTCCCAGTGGGGGCACGGTATCGGTCAACGGCGAGGTCATCAGCCGCACCCCCCGTTCGATGGCGGTGGTGTTCCAGGACTACAGCCGTTCGCTGCTGCCATGGCTCGACCTGC
>CAZEFG010000279.1:0-3471 GCA_964511355.1 uncultured Iamiaceae bacterium | reverse complement strand
GCACCGGGTTGTTCTTGGTCCGGCGCGACAACACCTGGATGGTTCGGCGAATCTCTTCGTC
Source organism: uncultured Iamiaceae bacterium (assembly GCA_964511355.1). Lineage (GTDB taxonomy): Bacteria > Actinomycetota > Acidimicrobiia > Acidimicrobiales > SKKL01 > SKKL01. The sequence goes on along the minus strand of CAZEFG010000279.1, from coordinate 3,410 downwards.
GCGGCCGATGACCGGGTCGAGTTTGCCGTTGCGGGCCGCCTCGGTGAGGTCACGGCCGTACTTTTCGAGAGCCTGATACTGATCCTCGGGGTTCTGGGAGGTGACCCGGTGGCTGCCGCGGATGTCGCGCAGCGCGCTGAGCAATTCGTCGCGGGAGATGTCGAGACGATCAGCCAACGCCAACAGGAGGTGCTCGGTGGAGAGGTACTCGTCGCCCAGCTCGGCCCGAGCCTGGTCGGCCACGGTGAGCACCCGGTCGAGATCGCGGGCCATGCGGGCTTCGCTGCCGTAGGCCTTGGGCAGCTTCGACACCGCGTCGGCCGCCTGATTGCGCATGGACAGCGGCGTACGACCGACCTTTTGGATGACCGGCAGCACCACGCCGTCTTCTTGTTGGAGCAGTGCAGCAACCAGGTGGTCGGGGGTGACCTCGGGGTTGTTGTTGGAACGGGCGGCGCCGATGGCGGCGTTGATCGCCTCTTGGGTCTTCAGGGTCCAGCGGTTCGGATCGTGCGACGACATGGAATCAGCCTATCTTCTCGTTGTCCGAAAACCTGACAGTATTGTTATCAACTTTGACGGTTGTCAGCGCTTGCCGCGGCGGCGGTCGTAGACCACGACCGACTGGTTGACCGGCACCAGATCACGGCGGTACTGGCGGTGAACGGCGTCGGCCGCTTCCTCGATCTGGCGACGGGCCGCGTCGAGCTGTCGTCGCAGCGACTCGAGTTCGGATTGCATGGCCAGCACCCGCTTCACCCCCGCCAGGTTCAGGCCCTCGTTTGTGAGCTCCTGGATGCGGCGGAGCAATTCGACGTCGGCGTCGCTGTAGCGACGGCTACCGCCATCGGTGCGGGCCGGTTCGACCAGGCCCTTGCGTTCGTAGATGCGGAGGGTCTGGGGATGCACACCCGCCAGCTCGGCCGCCACCGAGATCACATAGACGGCTTGGTCGCGACGAGGCACCGTGCTCAAACTCCTAGATGGGCCCGAGGAGAAACGTCGGGTTCGATGGCGGCCAGGGCTTCCACCGCCTTGCGCTCGGCGGAGCTGAGGGAGGACGGCACCGCCACCTCGACCGTGACAAGCAAATCACCCGGATCGCCCGACTGACCCTTCACACCTTGGCCCCGGACCCGCAGAGTGCGACCCGAGCGCGTTCCGGGCGGGATGCGCACCGTGACCGGCTCGCCTTCGAGGGTGGGGACCCGGATGTCGGCCCCCAGGACCGCCTCGGGGTAGGTGATCGGGACCGTGACCGTGAGGTTCTTTCCGGAACGCCCGAAGATGGGGTTGGAATCGACCGACACGACGACATAGAGGTCGCCCGAGGGCCCGCCGTTGCGACCCGCTTCGCCTCGACCCTTGAGCCGAATCCGCTGGCCGTCTTCGACCCCCGCCGGAATGCGCACCTTGACCTGCCGGGCCCGCCGCTCGACCCCCGAACCCCGACACGTGGTGCAGGGATCGGTGACGATTTGGCCTCGACCAGCACAGGCTGGACACGGCTGACTGAACGAGAAGAAGCCCTGGTTCTCATCGAGCAGCCCTCGGCCCCCGCATCGGGAACAGGTGGTGGGCGAAGAACCAGGTTTGGCACCGCTTCCGTGGCAGGTGGAACAGGCGGCGTCGGAGGTGAGGTGGATCTCGGTGGTGACACCCTTTACGGCGTCGGTGAAACCCAGGTGAAGCTGGGCTTCGAGGTCGGCGCCGCGTTGAGGGCCGGCTCCCCGCCCGGGACGGCTCGCGCCGCCCCGGCCGCGGTTGAACAGGCCGCCGAAGATGTCGCCGAGGTCGTCGGTGGAGAAGGTGAAACCGCCGGCGCCTCCGGGGCCACCCATGGGTCCGAGCTTGCGCAGCTCGTCGTACTCCTTGCGCTTTTCGGCATCGCCGACCACGTCATAGGCCGCCGATACCTCCTTGAACCGCTCTTCAGCGGCGCTGTCGCCGGGGTTGGCATCGGGGTGGAGCTTGCGCGCGAGCTTGCGGTAGGCCGAGGTGATCTCCTTGGGCGTGGCCGACTCGGCCACCCCTAGGACCTTGTAGTAATCCTTCTCCAGCCACTCGCGCTGCGCAGCCACGCCTAGCCCTTGACCTTCACCATGGCGGCCCGAATGATCTTGCCCTTCCAGGCATAGCCCGGGCGTAGTACCTCGACCACGGTGGGACCGGAATCGTCCTCGCCGTGCTCGTGAAGGACCGCTTCGTGCAGTTCAGGGTCGAAAGCCTGGCCGAGCGGGTCGATCCGATCGAGGCCTTCCTTTTCGAGCGCGCCGAGCAGGGCGGCGAACACCGGCTCGACTCCCGACGCGCCGTGCATGAGCGCGGCATCGCAGGAGTCGAGCACCGGCAGGAGTTGGTCGATGAGCCGGGCAGCGCCGCGCTGGCTGGCTTCCTCGTGGTCCTTGGCGACCCGTCGACGGAAGTTCTCGAAGTCGGCCTGGAGTCGTCGCAACGAATCGAGGTAGTCGTCGCGCTCCGCCATGACCGAGGCGAGAGGATCGTCGGGGTCGACCGGCGCATCTGACTCCGCCGACCCGGGGTCGGACGCGTCGGCCGCCGCCGGGGGCACACCGGCCCCCGACTCATCGGAGTGGTCGTGGGCCCCGGCGCTGGCTTCGTGGTCGGCCTCGGGATCGCCCGCGTTGGCTCGATACTCAGCAGCGGGATCGGTCACGACTGATCATCCTCATCGACGATCTCAGCGTCGACGATTTCGGCGTCGACCACCTCGTCGTCACTGGCCCCGGGGTCGGCGGCGCCGGCTGCGTCGCCACCCTGTTCGGCCGCGGCCTGCTCGTAGAGCCGCTGGGTGAAGGTTTGGCTGGTGTTCATCAGCGTCTCGGTGGCGGTCTTGATCGCCTCGATGTCGGTACCGGCCAGCGCTTCCTTGAGAGTGGCTAGCGCGGATTCGACGGCTTCCTTTTCGTCGCCGCTGACCTTGTCGCCCTGCTCACGCAGCACCTTTTCGGTCTGGTAGAGGAGGGTGTCGGCGCTGTTGCGGACCTCGGCCTCTTCCTTGCGGCGACGGTCCTCTTCGGCGTGGGCCTCGGCGTCCTTGACCATCTGGTCGATGGCGTCCTTGTCGAGCGAGGACTGACCGGTGATGGTCATCGACTGTTCCTTGCTGGTGGCGCGGTCCTTGGCCGACACGTGGACGATGCCGTTGGCGTCGATGTCGAAGGTGACCTCGATCTGGGGCACACCACGGGGCGCGGGAGGCAGGTCGACGAGCTGGAACTTGCCGAGGGTCTTGTTGAACTGCGCCATCTCACGCTCACCCTGGAGCACGTGGATCTCGACCGAAGGCTGCATGTCTTCGGCGGTGGTGTAGACCTCGGTCCGACGGGTGGGAATGGTGGTGTTGCGCTCGATGAGCTTGTGCATCACGCCGCCCTTGGTCTCGATGC
>CAZEFG010000278.1:0-3478 GCA_964511355.1 uncultured Iamiaceae bacterium | reverse complement strand
CCGAGGATCTTGCCGACGACGGTGTGGTGTATGCCGAGGTGCGGTTCGCGCCCGAACTGCACATCGAGCAGGGCCTGAAGCTCGACGACGTGGTCGAGGCGGTGCTCGAAGGCTTCCGCCAGGGCAGCCAGGACCGTCCCATCACCATCGGCACCCTGCTCACCGCCATGCGCACCGCCGCCAACTCACGAGAGATCGCCGAAGTGGCGGTGCGACACCGACAAGCCGGCGTTGTGGGCTTCGACATCGCCGGCAAGGAGGAGGGCTACCCGCCGTCCCGCCACCTCGATGCCTTCCAGTACGTGCAGCGGGCCAACTTCCACATCACGATCCACGCCGGTGAAGCCTTCGGCCTGCCCTCGATCTGGGAGGCCCTGCAATGGTGCAACGCCGAACGGCTGGGCCACGGGGTGCGCATCGTCGACGACATCACCCTCGATCCCGAGGGCCGTGCGCACCTCGGCCCGATGGCCGCGTTCGTGCGCGACCGGCGGGTGCCGCTCGAGATGTGTCCCACCTCCAACGTCCACACCGGGGTCTGCGCCTCGGTGGCCGAACACCCCATCGGTCAGTTGGCCGACCTCAAGTTCCGGGTGACGGTCAACACCGACAACCGGTTGATGAGCAACATCACCCTGTCGGAGGAGTTTCTCGGACTGGTCGAAGCGTTCGACCACGACTGGGGCGACATCGAGTGGCTCACCATCAACGCCATGAAGAGCGCCTTCTGGCCCTTCGAGAAGCGCCTGGCCATCATCAACGACATCATCAAGCCCGGCTTCGCGGCCCTGCGCCAGGCCTGAGGCCCCATCCGGTGGCCCGCCTCCTCATCATCCACCACACCCCGTCGCCGCCCACCCACGCTCTGTTCGAGGCGGTGCGTGACGGTGCCACTGACCCCGCCATCGAGGGGGTCGAGGTTGTGGCCCGCCCGGCTCTTGGGGTCACGGTCCCCGACGTGCTCGACGCCGATGGCTACCTGTTGGGCACGCCCGCCAACTTCGGCTACATGTCCGGGGCGCTCAAGCATGCCTTCGACACCTTTTACTATCCGGTGCTCGACGCCACCCAGGGCCGACCGTTCGGTCTGTGGGTCCACGGCAACGACGACACGGGCGGCGCCGTCCGGGCCGTCGAGGCCATCACCAAGGGTCTGGGTTGGGTCCTGGCTCAGAAACCGGTGGAGGTGACCGGCCCCCTCGATCAGGCCATGCGGGACGCGGCGTGGGAACTGGGTGCCGCCGTCGCTGCCGGCCTCGCCGAATGACCTGACCGCCGGGTGAACTAGCCGCAGGCGGCCTTGACCGTGGGGAAGGGGTTGATGGCCGACCCGCGGCCTCCGGGGTGGATCTCGAAGTGAAGGTGCGGTGTGCCTGCGGCGTTTCCGGTGTCGCCCACGTAGCCGATCACGGTGCCGGCAGTGACCCGACCGTCGGCGCCATAGGCCGACAGGTGCGTGCCGTAGTAGTAGTTCCCGTCGTCGCCGTCGAGGTGGTACGAGAGGCCACCCAAGGTGTTGCCCCGGTGGGTCACCACCCCCGACACGGGTGCCACCACCGGCGTTCCCGTCTTGGCCAGCATGTCGACACCCATGTGACGGCGTCCGCCCGAGCGGGGTGCGCCGAACGTGTCGACAAAGACCGATACGCCCTTGACCGGGCACAGGAATCCACCCGACGACGGCGGAGGGCTGGTGTCGTCGTCATCGTCGTCGTCGCTCGGAACGGTGGTGGTGGTCGAACTCGTGGTGGTTGAGGTGGTCGAGCTCGAGCTCGAGGTCGTGGTCGGCGCGGTCGTTGCTGGGCCGGCGGCCGCCGGACCGACCGTGGTGGCCGGCCGGGAGGTAGTGGTGGTGGTCGCCCTCAGGGCCGCGGCCTGGCGACGCTCGGCGTCGGCGCGAGCCTCTTCGGCGTCGAGTTGGGCCTGGAGCTCTTCGAGACGGGTCAGCTCGGCGTCGAGGTCGGCCAGGCGCTCGCCCATCCGCTCCCGTTGGGCCACTTGGTCGTCGAGCCGCTCGGCCAAGGCATCATTCGAGGCCTCGAGACGCTCCCGGGCGGACTCGAACCTGGCCATCGTCTCGTTGGAGTCGTGCTGCACCGCACTGAGCAGGACGTCGACCCGCTGATGAGCCAGGGGGTCGTCACCAAAGGTGATCGGACCATTCCCCGCCGACACATAGCGCTGCACCGCAACCCGACGGACGTCGTCCTCCATCGCTTCGAGTTCGCTGCGCACCTCGGCTATCTGCTCGTCGAAGCGGGCGATATCGGTTTCGAGGACGGCCAGGTTGGTCTCGATGGTGGAGAGTTCGAGGGCGATGCTTTGGGCCTCTTCGTACGCCGCGGCCAGTTCGTCGGCCACCGTGGGCGACGCGACGCTGGCCGTCATCGGTGCCAGCACGGTGGCTGCGACCACCACTGCGAGCGCGGCGATCAGCCGCCGCCAAGGCGACCCCGGACCCTTGTCTCGATTCTCAGCGGACTCTCGTACCTGTCGCGGCGCCACGCGCCGAACCTCCCAGCGGTCTCCGCCCGCTGACCCATCGTAGGTTCTGGTATCGGCTGGAACCAACCACCCTTGAGGGCTGGTCACCGGCCCTTGGGGTGCCAGACGGTCTTTATCTCACAGGCGTCGAGGATGAGACCTGGCCGCTGCGCCCGGTCGGTGAGCCAGTCGCGGTCACCGTCGCGAGGGCGAACCAGGCGGGTCACCGAGTCGGCGGCGGCCCGCTCGGCGTCGGCCCTCAGCACCGGATCATCGGCCCCGATGAGGTCGAGCACATCGAGGTCACGGTGCGCTGCCAACGGCGGGACCAGCTCAGCCCTTTTCCCGGTGAGGACGTTGACCACCCCACCCGGAAGGTCGCTGGTGGCGAGGACCTCGGCGAACGAGAGCGCCGGCAGCGGGGCGATCGTGCTGGCCAGCACCACCGCTGTGTTCCCCGAGACGACCACAGGGGCGAGACGCGAGACCAGAGCAAGCAACGGCGCTTCGTCGGGACATACCACCGCGGCCACACCCGAGGGCTCGGGTACCGACAGGTTGAAATAGGGCCCGGCCACGGGGTTGGCGCCACCGGCGAGTTGGGCGATCTTGTCGGCCCACCCGGCGTACCAGACCCAACGATCGATGCTGGCCGACACCTCGTCGTGAGGGTCGAGACGGGCCTCGCCCGCGGAGCGTGCCAGCTCATCGGCGAACTGGGCCCGGCGACCTTCGAGCATCTCGGCAATGCGGTACAGGATCTGGGCCCGGTTGTAGGCGGTGCGACCCGCCCACGCCTCATGGGCATTGCGGGCTGCGGCGATGGCGTCGCGTCCGTCCTTGCGCGAGGCGAGGGGGACGTTGGCCAGCAGCTCGCCCTGGCCGTCGAGAGCTTCGTAGGTTCGGCCGGACTCGGACCGGGGGAACTGGCCTCCGACGAACAGCTTGTAGGTCTTCCGTACGTCTAGTCGCTCGCCCACCCCGGCGAGCGTAC
>CAZEFG010000277.1:0-3487 GCA_964511355.1 uncultured Iamiaceae bacterium | reverse complement strand
GGGCGTAGAAGGTGCGCGACACCTGGGCGCCGCCGAAGGAGCGGTTGTCGAGCAGACCGCCGTAGTCGCGGGCGAAGGGCACGCCTTGGGCCACGCACTGGTCGATGATGTTGACGCTGACCTCGGCCAGGCGGTGGACGTTGGCCTCACGGGCCCGGTAGTCGCCGCCCTTGATGGTGTCGTAGAACAGCCGGTAGACGGAGTCGCCGTCGTTCTGGTAGTTCTTCGCCGCGTTGATTCCGCCCTGGGCCGCGATGCTGTGGGCCCGGCGGGGAGACTCGTGGAAGGTGAACGCCTTCACGTTGTAACCCAGCTCGCCCAGGGTGGCGGCCGCGCTGGCGCCGGCCAGGCCGGTACCGACCACGATGATCTGGTACTTGCGCTTGTTGGCCGGGTTCACCAGCTTCGAGGTGAACTTGTAGTTCTCCCACTTGTCGCCAAGAGGCCCGTCGGGGATCTTCGAGTCGAGGCGGGGGCTGGCGGCGGTGTTGTTGGTGACGCTCATCGGGCGGCCTCCGTGGTGATGACGACCGGGGCGCCAAGAGCTGAGTCGCCTCCAAGGTCATCGGTTGGGGTCTCGTAGTCGTGGCCGTAGGGCGTGGTGCGGTTGTCCTGGTTGATCAAACCCGCCTGGACCATGATCGGGAACGAGATGTTGCCGACGACGATGATTGCCGCAAAGGCGGTGGCGAAGACCCGGCGGCCGCCGTTGAGGCGGGGGTTGTTCCAGCCGAGGCTCTGGAACATGCTCCAGGCGCCATGGAAGATGTGCAGCCCGAGCGCGAGGTTGGCGACGACGTAGAAGGCGGCGACCAGCGGGCGCTCGAAGCTGCTGACCACGTTGTTGTACGGGTCATGGGCGATGAAGTTGTCGTTGACGCCCGGCGTTCCGAGGGTGATGTCCATGACGTGCCACACCACGAACAACAAGACGATGGCGCCCGACCAGCGCATGGTGCGGCCGGCGAAATCGACGGCGATGTAGTCGCGGCCCCCCTGGTAGCCGGTGGGACGCGACGCCCGGTTCATGACGGTGAGGCTGTAGGCGGAGTGGATGTGGAGGATGAACGCCACGATCAGTCCGGCCCGCAGTAGCCAGAGGGCCTGGCTGTTCTGGAGGATCGGGTAACCGATGTTGCGCAGGAAATCGCCGTAGGCATTCATGTCGGCGGGCCCGTAGTAGAGCTTCAGGTTGCCGATCATGTGGGCCAGCACGTAGCCGAGGAGTGCGATCCCGGTGATCGCCATCACCCACTTCTTGCCCACCGCGGTCTGGTAGAGGTCGAATGGGTAGGGAAGCCGACGGGTGGGTCGCTTCCTGATCGGTCGAACGGCGCCTGGCCGTTCGGGCGCTTGTTGCATCTCTGTTCGTGCCTCCCGCGATGTCCGGTGGAGCGCGCGGTGCCTCGGTTGGGGGGAACCGGCGTGACTGGTCCGAAACTACCCCTGGAGCACAAGGCGTGGCGAACCTTCGCCACAGCCGCCACGCCGATATTCCGGCGGGCGGGTTCGCTAGGCGGACCTAGCCAGCGGCAGATCGGGGTGCGAGTAGGCGTTGGTGGCAACGATCTGGCCGTCGCGGTCGCTCACGGTGAGGGTCACCTCGGCCTCGGCGTCGAGGAGGTCGGGTGGGATGGTTCCCACGAAGGTGCACGAATCGGCGGCGACCGTACCTATCCACGACCACACCACCGAGCCCCCCGATGTAGCAGCGACGGTGACCTGGTCGAGCGGTTTACGTAGATCGCTCACGACGTGGACTTCGGTCCGGCCGGGTCGCTTCGAGGCGGCAGGTGAAGCGGTGACGATCACCGGCTGGCAGGCGGCCTTGACCGCGGCCCAGGCCGCCTTGGGGGCTCGAGCATGGTCGAGCAGCGAGTGGCTCACGCCAGGGTGCCCGTCGGCCAGGAAGAACAGGGCGAAACCTCCGGTGGGCCGGTATTTGAGGCGCCGAAGGGTCTCGATCTGGCGACGGAGTAGTCGGGCCTGATGATCCTGGGTGGCGGCCCGCCAGGCATCGAAGGTGGCGAAGGAGCCGGGGTCGGCGATGGGGTCGAGCAGGTCCCGGCGGAGCCCGTGGCGGGTGCGGAGCCGCTCCCAGTCGAGGTCGGGCCACTGTTCGGGCTGGGCGAAGTCGGCTGTCGGGGGTACCGACGCGGCGCCGAACTCGCTGACGAAACGCACCACGTTGGGCCAGCGGGCCGCGGTCAGAGCCAGGTCATCGGTGTCGCCGTACTCCCAGCCGTACCAGAGGTGGGTGGCGGTGGCTTCGAGGCTGGGCAAGCGGGGGAGCATCCCCGACCCCGCCACCACCGGACGGGTGCCGTCGGTGGTTCGAAGCGTTCGGCGCAGGGACGGGCCGAGGAGACTGCGGTGCCAGGTGGGGAGGGCGTCTCCGATGCGGCGGCGGGACTTTTCCCGGCGGGTGCCTGAACCGTCGACGCCGGGATCGAGTCCCGCAGTGACCGGTTCGCTGTGGGTGCACCAGATGGCCAGCGAGGGGTGATGCGACAACAGGTCGACCGCCTCGCGGGCCTGGCGAAGCGCCTGACGTCGCACCGATCGGGCATAGCCCCACTGCAAGGGGAGGTCCTGCCACACCAACAGTCCGGCCTCGTCGGCGGCGTCGTAGAGCTCGGGGCGGGCGATGTGGGAGTGCACCCTCACCAGATCGAGGCCCAGATCGCGTGCCGAGGCGATGTCGGCGGTTATCTCGTCGGGGGTCGCCTCGGCCATGGCCTGGCGGGTGGGAACCAGGTTGGCGCCCTTGAGGAACAGTCGTTCGCCGTTGACCGACATCTGCCAGCGGTCGAGACGCACCATGCGCAGGCCCGTACGGATCCGGCGGTGATCGCTCGGTTGGCGACGATCGAGCTCATGGCTGGATACGGAGCCGTTCCCGGTGCTGGTCGGGCTGGTGCTGGTGGGGTCGGTGAAGACCGCGATGTCGATGTCGTAGGTCGGTTGGTCGCCCAGGGTGTGGGGCCACCACAGCTGGGGCTTGTCGATGGTGACCGTCCACTCGATGCGGTTCTCGCCCGCGGCCAGCACGTGGGGCAGCTCGTGATCGTGGGCGGTGCTGAACTCGGTCGATGAGGCGGCGCTGGGGGAGATGACAGTGCGCAACGTGGCCGAGGTGGGGGCCACCGCATCGACCACCGCCCGCAGGGCAAGGACGGCCCGGTCGGCGTCGGCGTGAGTGCAGCGAACCCGGGTGTGGCGGATGCGGAGCGCGCCGGTCGACTCGATCCGGACCGGGCGCCAGATGCCGCCTGGGTTGTAGGCGGGGTCGAGCCAGGCTGAGTGCTGGAGCGAACCGGTGAGGTTGCGCTTGTGGGTCAGGTCGGTTTGGGGAGCGCAGGTGACCTCGACCGCAAGCAGGTGTTCGGAGCCGGCCGTGATCTGGTCGGTGACCTCGAACTGGTGGGGGAAGAAGTAGCCCTCGGTGTCGCCCACGTAGTGGCCGTCGAGCCACACGTCGCCCTGG
>CAZEFG010000276.1:0-3496 GCA_964511355.1 uncultured Iamiaceae bacterium | reverse complement strand
ACACCCGCTCGGCCGAAGCCAGACCCGACTGGAACATGTTGAGCATGCCGGCCAGAGCGCTGAGCGGCTGGGTGTAGAGGCGCGAGTACTGGATGAACGCCTGGAGATCGCCGATGCTCATGGCGCCCGAAGAGATGCGCAAACTGCCCACCACCGCTACCACCAGATAGTTGAGGTTGCCGAGAAGCATCATCAACGGTTGGGTGATGCCCACCACGAACTGGGCTTTGTAGCTGGCCTGGTAGAGCTCGTCGTTGACCTCGGAGAAGCGTTCCTCGACCTCATGTTGGCGACCGAACACCTTCACCAACGTGTGGCCGGTGAAGGACTCCTCGACGATCGAGTTCAGCTCGCCGGTATGGCGCCACTGGGCCATGAACTTCTGGCGCGACCGTCCGGTGATGACCTTGACCAGCCGGATCGAGATGGGGATGAGCGCCACCGCGAACAGCGCCAGGATCGGTGAGATCCAGATCATCATGGCGACCACGCCGATGATCATGAGGAGCTGGTTGAGGGCCTGGCTCACGCTCATCTGCAGGCTCTGGGCGATGTTGTCGATGTCGTTGGTGACCCGGCTCAACAGGTCGCCGCGCGGCGTGCGGTCGATGAAGCTGAGCGGGAGCCGGTTGATCTTGTTCTCGACCTGGGTGCGCAGCCCCGCCATGGTGCGTTGCACCACCCCCGCCATGATGTGGGCCACCATCCACGACAGCGCCGAACCGACCACGTAGACAGCGATGGCCAGGGTCAGCACCCGGCGCAATTCATCGAAGTCGACATCGCCGGCGAACACACCTTGCACGATCACATCGGTGGCTTCACCGAGCAGCCGCGGGCCGTAGACGGTGAGCGAGACGCTGGTGGTCACCCCGACCAGCACGACTGCGATGCGGCTGCGCTCGGCCCTCAGCAGCTTCAGGAGCCGCCGGGCGGTTCCCTTGGCGTCCTTCGAGGTGACCATGGCCGGGGTGCCCGCAGTGAACGGGCTGCGGGTCATGGCCTGGTCGCGGCTCGAGAGCCGTTCGCCGGTGGTTGGTTGAGGGGCCTGGGTGCTCACGCAACCTCCTCGACGCTGCGCTGGGATTCGACGATCTCGATGTAGGTGGAACAGGTTTCGAGCAGCTGGTCGTGGGTGCCGACCCCGACCACCTCGCCGCCTTCGACCACCAGGATCTGGTCGGCGTCGACGATGGTCGACACCCTCTGAGCGACCACCACGAAGGTGGAGTCGGCAACCTGGGGCGCGAGGGCTGCCCGCAGGCGGGCATCGGTGGCTAGGTCGAGCGCCGAGAACGAATCGTCGAACAGGTAGATGTCGGGCTTGCGAACCAGCGCCCGAGCGATCGCCAGACGTTGGCGCTGGCCGCCCGAGACGTTGGTTCCGCCCTGGGCGATGGTGGCTTCGAGCCCGCCGTCCATGGCCGCCACGAAGTCAGCGGCCTGCGCGATGGTGAGCGCCTCCCACATCTCGTCGACGGTGGCATCGCCCTTGCCGTAACGGAGGTTGTCGGCGATCGTGCCCGAGAACAGGAACGGCTTCTGCGGAACCAGACCGATACGCGACCACAGGTCATCGAGCGCCAGCTCGCGCACGTCGACCCCGTCGATCAGCACCGATCCGCCGGTGACGTCATATAGCCGGGGAACGAGATGCAAGAGCGTCGACTTGCCCGAGCCGGTGCTGCCGATGATGGCGGTGGTCTGTCCGGGGAGGGCCGTAAATGACACCCCCTTGATCACCGGCTCCTCGGCCCCCGGGTAGCCGAACACCACGTCGCGCAGTTCGAGGTAGCCACGCGGCTCGGCGATGGTGACCGGTGCCACAGGCGGTACGACGGTGGAGGTGGCGTCGAGCGCCTCCATGATCCGCTGCCCCGACACCGCGGCGCGCGGAAGCATCACGAACATGAAGCTCGCCATCATGACCGACATCAGGACCAGCACGATGTAGCCCAGGAAGGCGACGACCGAACCGATGCTGGTGTCGCCGGAGTCGATCCGCACCGCTCCGTACCAGACCACCGCCACGCTGGCCCCGTTCTGGATCAGCATGATCAACGGGAACATGACGGCGAAGAGCCGACCGCTACGAAGTGCGGTGGCGGTGAGGTCGGCGTTGGCCCGCTCGAAACGGGCGGCCTCGGCGGGTTCGCGCACGAAGGCTCGCACCACCCGGATGCCGGTGATCTGCTCTCGCAACACGGTGTTGACCTGGTCGAGGCGGTCCTGCATGGCGATGAACACCGGGTGCATCTTCACGATGAGGGTCCCGACGACTACGGCGAGGATGGGGATGGCCACCAGCAGCACCAAGGCGAGCCCCGCGTCCTCGCGGACGGCCATCACCGTTCCGAAGATGGCAGTGATGGGTGCCACCACAGCCATCATGCAGGCCATCTGCACCATGACCTGGATCTGCTGGACGTCGTTGGTTATGCGGGTGATCAGGGTGGGGGCGCCGAAGCGGCCAACCTCCTGAGCCGAGAACCCCGTCACCCGATGGAACACATCGGTGCGGATCTCCTTACCGACACCCATGCTGGACCGGGCGGCGAAGTACACCCCGAGCACCAGGCAGGCGGCCTGGCCCAGGGTGATGACGAGCATCAGGCCCCCGGTCGACCAGATCGCTCCTCGGTCGCCGGCGACTACACCCTCGTCGATTATCCGGGCGGTGACCCGGGGTAGGAGCAGGGTGAATATCGCCTGTCCGGTTTGGAAGATCAGCACTCCGACCAGGAGTGGTTTCACCCGCGGCAGGTACCTACGTAGCAGTCGAATCACGAGCAGGCCCCCCAGCCCTGGGCCCGTCGCTCTCTGGTCGCGGACACGAGGTGCGACCCTACCAGCCGAGGCTCCCGGCACCCGTTTCGTTGGCCCCGCATACCTCCGTTTCCACAAGCAGCGCTTGTGTCAACTCGATGACGGAACACCAGTGCTTGTATCCTGTCCCCAACATCACCGTTCCAAGGGTGGCGCGCCTCCAATGTCGCAGCCGTGTCGCTCTTGCAGTTCTCGGTCTGAGTACAGCGTGGTTCTCCGTCTGAGTACGTCCTTCCCCCAGCTTTGCCTCTGCTCCTGTTTTGGCATCGCCCTTGTTTTGGCCCCGCCGTTTCCACTTTCCCGCTTCACGCTGTCCAGAAGGTGTCCCCCGTGATCGATGAGAAGCTCGAAGACGTTTTTGCCGAGGTACTGCACCGCAACCCCGGCGAGCATGAGTTCCACCAAGCAGTACGAGAGGTGGTGGACTCGCTCGGTCCGTCCATCACCAAGCATCCCCAGTTCGCCCGGCGCAAGATCATCCAGCGGGTCTGCGAGCCCGAACGTCAGATCATCTTCCGGGTGCCGTGGGAGGACGACAAGGGTGAGGTGCACATCAACCGTGGCTTCCGCGTCGAGTTCAACTCGGCGCTCGGCCCGTACAAGGGTGGGCTGCGCTTCCACCCCTCGGTGAACCTCGGCATCGTCAAGTTCCTCGGCTTCGAGCAGATCT
>CAZEFG010000275.1:0-3519 GCA_964511355.1 uncultured Iamiaceae bacterium | reverse complement strand
CGAGCTGGCCCTGACGCGGCAACCGACACGTAGGTTGTCGAACGAGGTTCTGGTCAGCCAGCCGGGCCGGGGACGGCGACGGCGGTTATAAAGGCCTGGTCGGTCAGTTCGTGGGCGAATTCAGGCTCGCGCACCGTCGTGGCGCGCACGCGAAAACTCGCCGCTTCAAGCACGCGGGTGAGGTGAGCGGGCGAGTGGCGGTAGGTGGTGAGAGCAAGGCCGGACTTGAAGGCATCATCGCGGTGGACTGCCTCACCGCTCCCGGCCTGGAACCCGAACAGGACCAGAGCGCCATCGATCAGTACGCGGCGCACCTCTGTCACGAGGTCCGGTAGTTGGGAGGGGGGTGTCGTGATGATCGAATACCACAACGCTGCTCCGACCAGCGGCCGGCTGGCCAGGGGCATCCGGTCGAGGGAACCGGCCAGCACAGGGATGTGAGGGTGCATCAACTGAGACTGGGCGACCATTGCGGGCGCGATGTCGATACCGATCGTGGCCAGTCCCCGGTCCGAGAGCACCGCCGCCAACCGCCCTGGGCCGCAGCCGAGGTCGGCCACTCGCCCACCGGACCAGCTCGTCACCAGCTCGGAAACGAAGACATCGATCAGGGCTCGGTCGAGCTCGGTCTCGGTTCCTGGGCCGATGGTCGCGGCCCAACGGGCGTACTCCCCGGCCACCGCGTCGTAGACCGCTCGGGTGGCGGCTTGGCCGTGGTCGGACATCTGTGGTCAGTGGTCGTGGCCGGGGTGGGGATGGACTTCATCGAACTCCCCGTGGTGATGGTGGGGCGCATCGTCGAGCATCAATACGTTGTCGTCGAGACGGATCAGACGCTGGCGATAGGCAGCCGCCAGATGCTCGGCCACCAGCACCTCGCCCGGCGGGCCCTCGGCCACCACCCGCCCCGCCAACAACAGCACGCGGTCGGCATGGGCTGCCTCGCCCAGGTCGTGGGTCGTCATCACCACCGCCCGACCGGCGTCACGCTCCTCGACGATGACATCGAGGATGCGACGGTGCGACACCAGATCGAGACCCGTGACGGGTTCGTCGAGCAACAAGACGGGTGCCTCCTGGGCCAGGCCCTGAGCCACCAGCACCCGCTGGCGTTGCCCGCCCGACAGCTCCCGCACCTGGCGCCGAGCCAGATCGACCACCTCCAACCGCTCCAGGGCCCGATCGACCGCCATCCGATCCTCGGACCGCAACGGCCGAAACGCCCCCCGGTGGGCATAGCGGGCCATGGTCACGACCTCGCGCACCGTCACCGGGAGGTGCTCGTGCACCCGGGTGCTCTGCAACACATAGGCCACCCGCGCCGAGCCAGACCCCACCTCGCGCCCCTCGACCTCGATCCGGCCGTCGACCGGCGCCAACAGCCCCGCTATCCCGTGCAACAACGTGCTCTTCCCCGAACCGTTCGGTCCGATGACCGCGGTGACCTGACCCGGGTACACGGCAAAGCTCGCCCGGTCGAGCGCCACCTGGGTCCCGTGAGCCAGGGTGACCTCATGTCCGACGATGATCGGCGTCCCTGCGCCCGGTTGCCGCTCGTTCACCGGGGCCACGCTACCCGCCGAAGCCACCGAGAACCCCGGTACCGATGCCGCCGACCGCCGGCCACGTGGTGCCGCTCGGCATCGGCGGTGGCACGCCCTGCCGGCGGCGTTGAGTAGGGTCACCACCCAAATGGCCCCCCATGCTCCGCCGATGACCGGCCTCACCACGGCCGAGGTCGACGAGCGCATCCGCGCCGGCCGACAGAACCTGGTTCCCGACGCGCCCTCGCGCACCGTCGGCCAGATCGTCAGAGCCAACGTCATGACTCCCATCAACGGGATCATGGGCCTGATGTTCGTGTTGATCATGATCGCCGCCCCTGGGCCTGACGCTCTCTTTGCCGGCGTGGTCATCTCGAACAGCACGATCGGGATCGTCCAGGAGCTGCGCGCCAAGCGCGAACTCGACCGCCTCGCGGTGCTCAGCGCCCCCAAGGCCCGGGTGCTGCGCGACGGGACGATCAGCGAGGTCGCCGTGTCGGAGGTCGTGGCCGACGAAGTCCTCGAACTCCAGCCCGGAGACCAGATCGTGGTCGACGGTCAAGTCCTGTACAGCTACGGCCTGGAAGCCAACGAGTCGTTGCTCACCGGGGAGTCAGACCCCGTCCTCAAGGCCACCGACGACGAGGTGATGTCGGGCAGTTTCGTGGCCGCCGGGTCCGGCTTCTACCAGGCGACGCGAATCGGATCGGAGTCCTACGCCACGACCCTGGCTGAGGAGGCCCGCCGCTTCAAGCTGGCCAACTCCGAACTGCGGGCTGGCATCAACTCCATCCTGCGCTGGCTCACACTCATCATTCCGCCAGTGAGCTTGTTGCTGCTGTGGTCACTGCTCGAATCCGAAGACGAATGGCGGGAAGCTCTGCGGGGAACAGTGGCGGCCTCGGTGGCCATGGTTCCCGATGGTTTGGTGCTGCTCACCAGCATCGCCTTCATCGTCGGCATCTTGTCGTTGGCCCGCAAGCACGCTCTGGCCAAGGAGTTGGCATCGGTCGAGCTGTTGGCCCGGGTCGATGTGCTGTGCCTCGACAAGACCGGCACCATCACCACCGGCGAGATCAGCTTCACCGAAGCCATCGCCATCACCGGCCCGGAGGGGTCGATCCCGATCGCCACCATCTACGACCAGGACGACATCGAGAGCGCCCTGGGGGCCCTCACCGCCGCCGACCCCAACCCCAACGCCACGCTCGCCGCCATCGCCGACGCGCTCGAAGCGCCCGCCGACTGGGACCCGACCACCGTGGTGCCCTTCTCTTCGGCTCGCAAGTGGTCGGCCGCCACCTTTGCCGGGCGCGGTACCTGGGTGCTCGGCGCTCCCGAGGTCGTGCTCGGGGCGACGGAGGTTCCCGCGGCTGAAGAAGTTCGCCGCCTGGTGAACATTCACGCCGACCAAGGCCGCCGCCTGGTGCTGCTGTCGCACTCCGATACCGAACTACCCGTCACCCAGGGCGACGCCGCCCTTCCGTTCGACCTCTCGGCGGTCGCGCTGGTCCTGCTCGAAGACCAGATCCGGCCCAACGCCGACGAGATCCTCGGCTATTTCGCCGACCAGGGCATCGCTCTCAAGGTCATCTCCGGGGACCACCCCGCGACGGTGGCTGCGGTCGCCGCCCGCGCGGGCGTCCCCCACGCCGACCGAACCATGGATGCCCGCGACCTATCCGATGACCCCGACGAGATGGCCGCCGCCCTGGAGAACACCACCGTGTTCGGGCGGGTCACTCCGCACCAGAAGCAAGCCATGGTCCATGCTCTGCAGAGCCGCGATCATGTGGTGGCCATGACCGGCGACGGTGTGAACGACGTGTTGGCCCTGAAGGATGCCGACATGGGCATCGCCATGGGCGCGGGATCGCCGTCGACCCGGGCGGTCGCCCAGCTGGTGCTCCTCGACAACGCCTTCACGACCCTTCCGGTGGTGCTGGCCGAGGGCCGCCGGGTCATCAACAACATC
>CAZEFG010000274.1:0-3548 GCA_964511355.1 uncultured Iamiaceae bacterium | reverse complement strand
AGGGCCATGCGTTGGTCAGAGCCTGTCTGCGTCGCAACCAGCCCGGGCCCTTCCAGATCCAAGCGGCTATCGCCGCGGTCCACGCCGATGCCCGCCGGGCCGACGACACCGACTGGGCCCAGATCGTCGCCCTCTACGACCAGCTCCACGCCCTGCGGCCCGATCCGGTGGTGGCGCTCAACCGAGCCATCGCCGTGGGCGAGAACGAAGGCGCGGCGGCGGGCCTCGCCGCCCTTGACCAGATCGAGTCGGATCGCCTGGCTGACTACCAGCCCTATCACGCCACCCGGGCCGATCTGCTGGTGCGTGCCGGGCACGCAGTCGAGGCCTTCGCGGCCTACGACCGCGCGATCGAGTTGAGCACCAACCCCGCCCAGCGGGCCTTTCTCGAACGCCAACGAGCCCGACTCGTCGTGTAGCTATTCGGATCCTGTCTGGGGTTCAGCCTCGGGTTGGGCCGGTTCGAGAACGCCCGCCTCGGCGAGCACCGGACACTGGTTCCACTCGCTGGCGTCGACCTCGCCCACCGGCGCCGGCGCCTCGGCCACCGCGGGGGTGTCGCGACGGACCGCCAACAGCTCCTCGGCTCGCAACCTCAGTTGGCGACCTTCGACCAGGGCGGCCATCTCGGCCAACGGGTTCGAGGCCTCGAAGGCGTCGAGCTCGGCGAGGGCTTCTTCGGGCCGGCACCAGTTGTTGAGGATGATCGAGCGGAAGGCGCGGGCGTCGGAGTAGTCGGGGTCGATGGCCACCGCCTGCTCCAGGTGGGGCCAGCCGAACTCGGGGAGCCCGGCAAGGGTGACCGTCCAGGCCCGGTAGGTGTGAGCCTCTGCGTTGCCGGGATGTTCCTCGATGACGCCGTCGTAGCATTCGAGCGCGTCGCGGATCTCGCCGAGGCCGACCAGCTCCTGGCACCGGAACATGGCCTGGCCGAGGGTGGGCCGCACATCGCCGGTGAGGCCGTCGGACGACGTGCGGATCCCTGCCGCCCTGGCCACCCCGAAACCGGCCAGGAGGGCAAAGGCCAGCACCCCTGCGATGGTCAGCGCCGTGCGCGACCGCTTGGGGGCTGGCCTCGAAGCGGCGCGGGCCAGGTTGCGCTGATCGATGGCGGCGATGACCTGGGCGGCGCGGTGGGTGTAGTCGTCGCGCAGGGTCTGGTAGTCGTCTTCGTCGACGTCGCCCGCTTCGTACTCGCGCTCGAGGTCACGCAGCGACCGCAGGAGGAAGTCGCGCTCTTCCTCGAGCACGGCCAGGGCATCGGGATCGAGGGCATCGTTGCGCCGGGCCGAGGTCAACGGCTGGACCCTTCTTCGCTCTCGGCCAAAGCTCGTTGCACCAGTTCGCGCTCGGTGTCGCTGACCTGGACCGGCTGCGGTTTCCACCGCCGGAAGGCCATCCCCACGCCCGCCAGCGCCACCACCGCCCCGAACACCGGGATCGCCCACACCAGGCTGGCGGCACCCGAGGCCGAGGGGGTCAGCAGGTAGTCGCTGCCGTAGGCCTGGGTGAGGAACGACAGGATCTGGTCGTCGGAGTCCCCCCGTTCGACCCGTTCGGCGATCTCGGCGCGGATCTGGACCGAGATGCCGACGTCGCTGTCTCGGACCGACTGTCCGGAACATTGGGGGCAGGCGAACTGACCGGCCAGATTGCGCACCCGTTGTTCGGCGGTGACCTCATCGGTGGCGAAGGTGCCGTAGGCCAAGGCGGCGACGACCACCACGACCAGGACAGCCCAGGACGCGACGAGGAGGGTGGGGCTGGTGCGCGAGCGGCTCACGATTCGGCCTCGGGCGGAAGACCTCGGGCCTGGGCGAGCACCGACTCAAGCTGGTCGACGGTCACCTCGCCGGTGAACTTGTGGACCACAACCCCTTGCGGGGAGACGAGGAACGATTCGGGCAGGGCGGTGACACCCCATGAGACCGCCACCGAGCTGACACCCTCGGCCAGGACCGGCCAGTCGCCACCGCGCTCGGCGAAGAACTCGCTGATGTTGTCGACGCTGTCCTGGAACGCGACCTGTACCACCTCGACGTCGCCGTCGGCGGCGTGAGCCTGGTGGAACTCGACCAGGTGTGGGTGCTCGACGATGCAGGGTGGGCACCAGGTGGCGAAGAAGTTGACCAGCACCCAGCGGCCCCGCAGCGAGTCGAGATCGAAGTCGGCACCGTCGAGGGTGGCGCCCGCCACCGCGGGAGCGGGCCGGTTGAGCAGGGCGTTGCTGCCCTGGCGAGGGCCGGTGTCGCGGGTGGCCAACACCCCGACGAAAGCCAGCATCAGCACACCCACGATGGCGGCGGAGATCAACGCGGTGTGGCCCCGACGCCTGGGAGCCAGGTCGTTGGTTTCGGCGGCGGTCATGCCCTGGACTCCTCGAGGACGGGCGCTGACACCGGGTCGGTGGGGCGCCGGCGACGGCCGGGGAAGGCGGAGAGGAGCGTGCCGACAACCATGAGGCCACCGCCTGCCCACAACCAGACGATCAGGGGCTGGTAGACGGCGCGGATCCGCACCGGCTCCTCGATCGATTCGATGGGGGCGAGCAGCGTGAGCGCGATGTCGTTGGTCCAGGTGCTGCGTACCGAAGGAGTCTGCACGGTTCGGCCCGACATGGTGAACAAGCTGATGGCCGGTTCGTGCACCTCCCCGCCGTCGACCTGGATGCGGGCCACCGTGCGGAACTTGCGGTCGAGTTGCTCTTCGTAGAGGTCAAGGAGGGTGAGGGTGTGGCCCTCGACCACCACGGTGTCGCCCGGCTCCATCACGTACTCGCGGCTGACGACGTTGGCGTTCGAAGCGATGATGCCGACCGCCACCATGATCACGCCGAGGTGGACGATCATCCCCCCGTTGGCGCGGCCGACAAGGCCCCTCCAGCCCTGCCGCCTGGTGGCGAGCACCAGTTGGCGCAGCGCAGCACCAGCGGCGAACCCCGCCAGGCCGTAGCCAGCCAGGGTTCCGAGTCCTCGTTCGCCGAGACTCAAAGCGAACAGAAGGGTTCCTGCCCCGAGCCATGCCGGCCACTGCAGGCGCACCGCCAGAGTCTCGACGTTGGTGGTGCGCCACGGCAGGGCGGGGGCGATGGCCATCATGGTGAGTAGGGCCAACCCGATCGGCACTCCCATGCGTTCGAAGAACGGCGGCCCGATGGTGAGCCGGTCGCCGTTCCAGGCCTCGACCACGAGGGGGAACACCGTGCCCAGCAGGATCACGAAGGCGAACCCGGCGAACAGCACGTTGTTGATCAGGAAGGCGCCCTCACGCGACAGCGGGGAGTCGATCGACCCGGGTGAGCGCAGACGGTCACCCCGCCAGCCGATGAGCCCCACTGACACCAAGACGATGAAGGCAAAGAAGCCGAGAAGGGCCGGGCCGATGTTGGAGGTGGTGAAGGCGTGCACGGAGTCGACCACGCCCGAGCGGGTGAGGAAGGTGCCGAGGATGGTGAGCGAGAAGGTGGCGCACCGCAGCGACAGGTTCCACACTCGCAGCATCCCCCGCCGTTCCTGCACCATCACCGAGTGGATGTAGGCGGTGCCGGT
>CAZEFG010000273.1:0-3601 GCA_964511355.1 uncultured Iamiaceae bacterium | reverse complement strand
ACCATGGCGTCGTCGGCGAAGGCCTTGAACTCCAAGGCGTTTCCAGCCGGGTCGCGAAAGAACATCGTGTGCTGCTCGCCGGGTTGGCCGGCAAAGCGCACGTGGGGCTCGATCACGAACTCGGTGCCCGCGGCGGTGAGCCTCTCGGCTAGCTCCGTCCAGGCGTCGACAGACAACAGCACGCCGAAGTGGGGCACCGGCACCTCGTCGCCGTCGACGGGGTTGCTGGCCCGATCACCAGCAGTTGTCGGCGCGAGGTGGGCAACCAATTGATGCCCGTAGAGGTCGAAGTCGACCCAATGGTCGGCCGAGCGACCCTCGGGGCACCCCAACACCTCGCCGTAGAACCGTCGGGCCGCGGCCAGATCGTCGACGGGGATGGCGAGGTGGAACCGAGGATGCCCGCTCACTTGATCGCCTCGGCAATGGGCGTGTCGCCGTCGCTGAAGTTGATCGTCTGGCGAACGGCGGCGCCTTCGGTCAGCACGTGATTGATCACCTCGGCCACGTTGTCGCGTGAGGTGTCGGTTTCGCCCAGCTGGGACCGGTCCATGGCGGGCGAGACCTCGACCACCCGAACGCGTCCGCTCGCAGGTTCGAGGGTCAGGCGGCCGGGACCGAGGATCGTGTAGTTGAGGCTGGTGTCGCGCAGGCGGGCGTCGGCATCGTGCTTCGCCTTGGCGTAGGGGAAGAACGAGTTGTCGGGATCGAGGACGTTCTTGTCGATCGCCGCGGTGATGTACGAAACCATGACAAAACGGCTGACCCCCGCCGCTTCGGCGGCGTCCATGGTTCGCACAGCAGCCTCGTAATCGACGGCATGGGTGCGGGCGGGGTTGCCGCCCCCGGCCCCCGCCGAGAACACCACCGCGGCGGCGCCCGAGAAGGTGTCGGTCAAAGCATCGACGTCAGATTGTTCGATGTCGAGCACCACCGGCTTGGCGCCAGCGGCGACGACATCGTCGTGGTGGTCGGGGTTGCGGATCATCGACTCGACGTCATAGCCCGCCTCCGCCAGCTTGGGTGCGGCGAGCAGGGCGACCTTGCCGTGGCCACCCACGATCACCACCCGTCCGAGCGGTTCCATGTGTGCTCCCTTCCCGGTCGGCGGGGCCGACCGACGATCCCGGTCAGGGTATCGACGAGGGCGAGCGGGTCAGCTGGCCACCACCACCCGGTCGCTGGCCGAGCGGCCGAACACCTCGGGGCTGTACAGCTCCTCGGCTTTGGCCGGCGGCACCACGAAGGTGCCCGGCGTGGTGGCCCGGGCCACATAGGAGTAGCGGTAGGTGCCGGCCGGGAGGTAGCTGGCGAAGGCCTCGGCCCGGTCGTCGCGCTGGTTCTGGTGGTCGTACCAGGTGCCCCACCACCAGACATCGGCCAACGGATGAACGGGTCCGACCTCCTCGCCTAGCTCTTCGGCGGGCACATCGACGGCGGTGGCCAGGTCGGGGTTCAAGACCTCGAGACCGGCCGGGATCGGGTCGACCAGGGCCATGTTGGTGCGACGACTGTCGGCCACCATGGTGAGCACCACCCGCACGTTGGCGCCAGCCCTGATGGTCCAGGTCCCGTCGGCATTGCGTCGGACATCATCGTCGTCATCGATCGCCTCGTAGATCCGATCGACCACGAACCCTTCGTCGCGCGGCTCCAACACCAGGTTCGACGGGGCGTAGCGCAACCCGAGCCGGTAGTAGAGACGCCCGACGCCGGTCTTGGTGACGGTGATGGCCGGATGGTCGCTACTGACCAGATCGACCATGGGCACGACCGTGAGCGCGGTGTCGACCGATCGCCCCTGGTGAGCTACCTCGGCGGCATACCGGTCGCCGAGCCACACCCGGGCCACGAAATCCGGGGTCTGAGCCTCGAAGGCATCGAAGTACGACTTGAGGGCCAACAGGATGAACGAGTTCTCCTGCACGTTGCCCCATTTGCCCCGCCGCTGGTTGCCGATCAGCCCGGTCACCACCTTGGGGATCAGATCCGATTCCGGCTGCATCCGGATCAGGGCGTCGAGCACGATGCCGTCGGTGCGGCGGTCCGACGCCAGGACGAGGTGGGCATCCTCGCCGTAGTCGGTGGTGAAGGTCGCCGCGGCCGGGGTCTCGGTCACTCGATCGTTCAAGGTCCGGGCGATCGAGGCGGCGCCATCGGGGCCGACCACCGGCCACAGCCACGCCAGCCCGTCGAGCCCGAGAACGTCGCCCCGGCCGCTCAACAGGTTGTCGGCCTTGGCCTGGTCGCGGTCGCCCGCCAGGAACCGAACATGGAGCGCGTAGGCCCCCAACACGGCCTTGAGGTCCTCTGACCACTCGGAGGGAATGTGCGACTCGATGTTGGTGACATAGTCCATGGCCTGGGCCATCACCATCGGGTCAGGTGTGTGCCCGGCCGTCTGGGCCGCCACTAGGGCATGAGCCGCCTGCACCGAGCGGTAGGGGTCGGACTGCCCGTTGCGGGACCAGATCCCGAACCCACCGTCGTAGTTCTGGAGCCGCTCGATGGCGGCCACATCGCCGTCGATCCGGGCCCGGAGCGCGTCGGCACCCGGGAGTCCTTCGACGTTGAACGCTCCGAGCACATCGCGCAGCGCCACGATGGCCAGCACCCGCGAGGCGTGAGCGTCGACGTGGTCGTAGCGGTACTCGGTCAGGTCGAGCACGGCGTCGGTCAAGGTCTGCAAAGAGGTGGAGGCGGTCGAGATCTCGAGACCGCCGAAGGAGTCGATGACCCCCTCGGGCGTGGTCATGGGTTGCAGCACGCCGCCCTCGTCGATCACGCCGTAGGTGGCGAAGGCTTCGGAGGTGGCCGGGGTGAAGACCGGCAGCTCGATGGTGGTGGCGTCGGCGTCGGTTCCGGCCCTCACGACGGCACGGATACGGGCGGTGCCCGGCTCGACCGCCTCCGCGGGGAAGCGCACCTCGACCCGATCCCCCGCAGGTACCTCTACCCGGGCCGAACGTTCGGAAAGGGTGAGGTTGGTGGCCTCGACCACCACGTCGGCCATCACCGCGGCGTCGGTCTGGTTGTGAACGACGACCGGCAGCTCGAAGGCATCGCCGTAGTTGAGGAAGCGGGGAGCCGACGGCCGGACCTGCACCGGAAGACGAGCGGTGATGTTGGCCTCGCCGGTACCGAACGAGTCGTGGCCGGCGGCGGCGGTGACCATGACCCGGTAGCGGGTGAGGCTGTCGGCCAGGGGCACCTCGACGGTGGCGCGACCGTCGGCGTCGGTCACCACCTCGGGATCGAACACCACCAGCGCCTCGAAGTTGCTGCGGATCTCGATCGGCCCGGCTGCTCCACCCGACTGTTCGTCGGCCATGGCGTAGCCCATGCGGGCCTCGTTGGGTGGGCCACCTTCGGCGCTGTCGGCGGCCGCGCCAGCAGGGCCCATGGTGGTGAGGGCGGCTCCGTCGGCGTCGTCGCTACCGGCCGAGTCGTCGCCGCCGAGGGCCTCGGGGCGGGCCAGCAAGACCGAGCGTCGGCCCCACATGGCCGTGATGAAATCGTGCAGCGGGGCGTACATCGAGGCCATCGGGTCCGCCAGTTCGTAGCCGGTGAGCGACAACACCGCTTCGTCGACCACGACCAC
>CAZEFG010000272.1:0-3623 GCA_964511355.1 uncultured Iamiaceae bacterium | reverse complement strand
AGGGCCGACGCCAGGTCGAACCGGAACCCGTCGACGTGCATCTCGGTGACCCAGTACCGCAGGCTGTCCATGATGAGCTGCAGGACATGAGGGTGGCGGGTGTTCATCGAGTTCCCGGTGCCGGTGTAGTCCATGTAGTAGCGGGGTTCATCGGCCACCAGGTGGTAGTAGGCCGGGTTGTCGAACCCCCGGAACGACAGCATCGGACCGAGATGGTTGCCCTCGGCGGTGTGGTTGTAGACCACGTCGAGGATGACCTCGATGTTGGCCGCATGCAGTGCCTTCACCATCGACTTGAACTCGGTGACCTGCTGGCCCCGTTCGCCTTTGACCGCGTACTCGTGGTGCGGAGCGAAGAACCCGATCGAGTTGTACCCCCAGTAGTTCCTGAGCCCCTTCTCGATCAGGGTGTGGTCGTGGACGAAGTGGTGGACCGGCATCAACTCGATGGCGGTGACCCCGAGTTTGGTCAGATGCTCGATGATCGGCGGTGACGCGACCCCCAGGTAGGTGCCCCGCAGGTTGGGGTCGACGTCGGGGTGGGTCATGGTCAGGCCCTTCACGTGGGCCTCATAGACCACCGTCTCATGCCAGGGGGTGAGCGGATGCCGGTCGTTCCCCCAATCGAACCAAGGGTTCACCACCACCGAATAGGGCATGTGGGGTGCGCTGTCGTCCTCGTTGGGCGCCCCGTCGGGATCGTCGAAGTGGTACGGAAAGACGGCCTCGTCCCATCCGATGCCCCCCTCGATCGCTTTGGCGTACGGGTCGATCAGGAGCTTTGCCGGGTTGCACCACAGGCCCGCTTCGGGTTGGTGGGGGCCGTGGACCCGGTAGCCGTAGCGCTGACCGGGACCCACGTCGGGGAGGTAGCCGTGCCAGCAGAACCCGGTGACCTCCGGCATGTCGACGCGGGTCTCTTTCCCGTCGTCGTCGAACAGGCAGAGTTCGACCCTTTCTCCCAGCTCGGTGAACACCGAGAAGTTGGTGCCCGACCCGTCGTAGGTCGCACCGAGAGGGTAAGGATGGCCAGGCCAGATCCGCATGGACGTGACGGTACCCCCGGCTGGCCCGGACCAATCGGGCCAGCACAACAGCGCAGGTCAGCACCGGTATTGGCCAACCTCGGGGCCGGTTCGTGCCAGGATTGGGCAGTGGCTGGCCCGGGGCTGATCGGTTCTTCGTGACTCGACGTTCGTTGCTTGGCATCCAATCGGCGCCGGCACGCCTTCTGGTCGTACTCTTCGCCCTCGTGCTGGTGGCCGGCACGGTCTTGTTGTCCTTGCCGATTGCCACCGAAGATCCAGGGTCGGCGTCTGTGCTCACGTCGTTGTTCACCGCCACCTCGGCCCTCACCGTCACCGGCCTGATCGTCGTCGACACGGCCAACTACTGGACCCCCTTCGGACAGGTCGTGCTGCTGGTGCTCATCCAGCTCGGTGGCTTGGGCATCATCACCCTGGGGTCTCTCGCCGGCCTCGTGATCTCCCGGAAAATGGGTCTGCGCGCCAAGCGGGCCATCCAGATCGAGAGCGGCGGTCTGCACCTGGGCGACGTGAGCCGGGTCATCAAGGGCGTGCTGGTGGTGGCCTTCAGCGTCGAGGCGGTTCTGTTCGTCGCCCTGACCGCCACCTTCTGGCTTCGACACGGCGAGGGTTTCGTACGCGCCGTGCAGCTCGGCGGATTCCACGCCGTGTCGGCCTTCAACAACGCAGGGTTCGCCCTCTTTTCGGACAGCCTGGCCCCCTTCGTCGACGACGTGCTCATCAGTGGGATCGTGGCCGTGGGAGTGGTGTGCGGAGCGGTCGGCTTCCCCGTCCTCAACGATCTGCGCTACCGCACCCGTCAACCCAACCGCTGGAGCCTGCACACCAAGCTCACGCTCACGGTGATGACGCTGGTCCTAGCCGTCGGCGCCCTGGTGCTACTGGGGTTCGAGTGGAGCAACCCCAACACGCTGGGTCCCCTCGACGCGCCGCAGAAGGTGGTGGCCAGCGTCTTCAACGCCACCATGCGCACTGCCGGCTTCAGCACGATCGACTTCGGAGCCACCAACGAGACAACCCAGTTGGCCACCATCATCTCCATGTTCATCGGTGGCGGATCGGTATCGGCAGCCGGGGGGATCAAGGTCACCACCTTGGCTCTGATGGTGATGGCGGTATGGGCCGAGTACCGAGGGGACCCCGAAGTGACCAGCTTCGGCCGGCGTATACCTCAGAGCGCCATCCGCCAGGCCATCGCCGTCACCATCACGGTGGCGTTGGCTCAGATCGTCGGCACCATGGTTCTGTTGGCCACCAGCGCCCACGACCTCACCGGTGCCCTCTTCGAAGCAACCTCGGCGGTGGGTATCGTCGGGCTGTCCACCGGCATCACCCCCAGCTTCGGAGCGGAGGGACAGATCACCATCATCATGTTGATGATCCTCGGCCGTCTCGGCCCACTCACCGTTGGCACCGCACTCGTGCTGCGCGAGCGCGACCGCCTGTTCCGTTTCCCAGAGGAGCGTCCCTTCGTTGGCTGACAAGACCCCCCTTCCTCCCCACGGCGAATGGCGCTCGGAACTGCCGGTCATCAGCGGTTCATGGTCCGAGGTGCTGGTGGTGGGTCTTGGCCGTTTCGGCAGCGCACTGGCCCTCACCCTCGAGCACCTCGGCTATGAGGTGCTTGGCGTCGAAACCGACCTGGCCGTTGTCCAGGAGCACTCCAGCCAGCTTTCGCACGTGGTGCAGTCCGATGCCACCAACGTCGAGGCCCTGAGGCAACTGGGCGCGTCGGACTTCAAGGCCGCCGTCGTGTGCATCGGTACCGATATCGAAGCCAGCATCCTCACCACCGCCGCCCTGGCCGATCTCGACGTGGCCAACATCTGGGCCAAGGCGATCACCGAGTCGCACGGAAGGATCCTGCGGCGGGTGGGAGCCGACGCCGTGGTGTTCCCCGAGCACGACATGGGGGTTCGGGTGGCACACATGGTGACCGGCCGCATGATCGACTACATCGAACTCGACCCCGGGTTCGCGCTGGTCGAGACCCTGGCCCCGGTCGACGCGCACGGCAAGACCCTCATGGAGGCCGGCCTGCGGGCCAAGCACGACGTCACCGTCGTCTGCATCAAGCCGCAGGGCCAGCCCTTCACCTACGCCACCCCCGACACGCTCATCAACGAGGGCGACATCCTGCTGGTGGCCGGCGAGACCCGCCAGATCGAACGCTTCGCCAACCTCGGCTAGCGGTCGAGCGGGGGCAGCACGTCGACGGCGCGTTGGCGCAGCCAGTGGTCGGCCAGCACCAACAGAACCATGGCCTCGACCAGGGGCACCGCCCGGGGCAGCACGCAGGGATCGTGACGACCCTTGGCCGCAAGGGTCACCGCTTCGTTGTCGCGGGTGACCGTTTTTTGTTCGGAGCTGATGGTGGCGGTGGGCTTGAACGCCACCCTCATGACCAGGTCTTCACCGTTGGAGATGCCGCCCTGCACTCCCCCCGAATGGTTGGTGGTGGTGCGGGGACGACCGTCGGGGCCGGGGACGAACGGGTCGTTGTGGGCCAACCCGGTGAGGCGGGTACCGGCGAACCCGCTGCCGATCTCGAAACCCTTGGCCGCCGGCAGCGACAGC
>CAZEFG010000271.1:0-3655 GCA_964511355.1 uncultured Iamiaceae bacterium | reverse complement strand
CTCGTCGCGGTAGATGAACATGACGACGTCGGCGTCCTGTTCGATCGAGCCCGACTCCCGCAGGTCAGCCAGAACCGGGCGCTTGTCCTGGCGCATCTCCAGGGCCCGGGAGAGCTGCGACAACGCCACCACCGGGGTTTCGAGTTCGCGGGCGAGGATCTTGAGCTGTCGGCTCATCTCAGAGACCTCGACCTGGCGGTTCTCGGCGTTTGATCGGCCGGTCATGAGCTGGAGGTAGTCGATCACGATGAGGCCCAGGTCGCCGACCCGGCTCTTCAGCCGCCGGGCCTTGGACCTGATCTCCATGACGGTGATGTTGGGGTTGTCGTCGATCCACAGCGGTGCCTCGGCGAGGCGTCCGGTGGCGTGAGCGATCTTGTTCCAGTCGGACTCGACCAGCTTGCCGTTACGTACCCGGGAGGAATCGACGCGGGCTTCGGCACACACCACGCGCTGGGTGAGCTCGATCTGGCTCATCTCCAGCGAGAAGAACAGAACGGGCCGCTGTGCCTCGAGCGCGGCGTGGGTTGCCATGCCGAGGGCGAAAGCAGTGTTGTGAGTAGGGATCATCGCCCGGCCGGCCAGGTACAACGACGACGGGGCGTCGACGGTGATACAGCGCACATCAACGGTGTCGGTGGCGACGATGGCGGTGATCAGCCGTTCGGGACGACGACGGGACACTGGACCGGCTGGGGCCAGGAGATCGGCCTTGCGCGGCAGCCGGAAGACCTGGTCGGTGGGGACCCAACGCAGCTTCCAGTTCGAGCCGTCAGAGACTGAGGGCGCGGGGTGGTGGCCGAGCGAGCACAGCAGCTCGTGAACCTGCTCGGCCAGGTTCGGGTCGACCAGGCCCAACTCGACCTCGGCGGTCCCGTCGGGGCGCAGAAGGACCGCCGCCGCCGTGTCGACCAGCCCCTCGAGCAGGGCCAGGCGCTGTTTGGGCGACGACCTCAGATACGAGGCGGGGATGAAAGGTGGACTACCGCCGAGGAGGCCGAGGCGCGACAGCTCAACGGCGAGCGACCGACCGCCGTGGCGGTAGCCCGCCAACTCGAACTGGCCGCTGAAGAAGGCGGCATCGCCCTGGGTGACGTCCTGGGAAGCACCGTCAGCGCTGACCACGCCAGCAGCATCGTCGTGTCCGGCGGGACCCGACGCCAGCCAACGCCCGAGAACATAGGGGTCGACCGCGAGGAGGGCCTCGGGCGTCTGGATCGATTCGGCGACCGGCACCGCCCAGCCTGATGCCGAAGAGGCATCGTCAGGGTCAGGGGTCGAGGACCCGGCGCCCATCTCGATCAGGTCAGCGGTGGTGACGACCTGGGTCTGATCTGGTCGGCCAGAAGGGTGCACCGACCACTGATGTTCGGCGTCGGCCACCAGGACCGAACCGTCGTCGAAGTGGACTTCGTAGCAGGTCCGGTCGGTGTAGACCGGCGAGCAGTAGGTGACGTTGGCCGGGATGCCGCGCTCGTCGATCACCCGGTCGCCGACCGCCAGCTGGCCCATGGTGGTGAACCCGGTGGGGGTGGGGATCGGGGTGTCGAGGGCCAGCGCCTTGCCCATGGCGGGACGCGCACCGATCACGTACAGAGCGCTGGGCTGGAGGCCCGACAACAGGTCGTCGAGGTCGTGGTAGCCGGAGGGGACACCGGTGATGGAGTCGCCCCGCTCATAGAGGGCCTCTAGGCGGTCGAGGTGTTCGTCGAGCAGGTCGCGGATCGGCGACATGGAGTCGGTGACGCGGCGCTGGGCCACGTCGAACACCAAGGTTTCGGCCTGGTCGACCACCTTGGTGACGTCGTCGGGGATCTCGTAGCCCAACTCGGCGATCTCGCCGGCCACCCCGATGAGACGCCGCAACAACGCCATCTCTTCGATGATGCGGGCATAGCGACCGGCGTTGGACACCGCCGGGGTCGCCGCCTGCATCGACATCAGCTTGGTGGACCCCCCAATCGAGTCGAGCAGGTCGACCCGCTGGAGTTCGGCGGCCACGGTGACCACATCGACCGGTTCGCCCGCCCCATACAGAGCGGTTACCGCTTCGAAGATGTGGCCGTGCGACGGCTTGTAGAAGTCGTCGACCGACACCGTCTCGACCGCGTCGGCGATCGCCTCCCTCGACAGGAGCATGGCCCCGAGGAGTGATTCCTCGACCTCAAGGTTGTGAGGAGGGGTGCGGTTGGAACGTCGGTTCCCGGTTTCGTGTGTGAGCGCCATGTCACTGCCATCCTGGCTGGAGCAGCTTGTGGATCGCTAGACCCGATAGGCGGTGGACAACCGGGTCAAGCTTGGGGACAACCTCCCCTTCTTGGGGAGATCCTCGGGGAAGGGGTTCGTGGACGGCCATCGCCGTCGAAACAGGCGTTGGCCGTACTTGAATGATGGACGAGTACCGAGCCGCAGGGGCGGATGGACGCGTCGGCCCACGCCCCGGTGGGAGCGTGGGCCAACGAATGCACCCTGTACTGCTCAGTCGTTACTACTGGTGAGTCGTACTGAGGTGAGTCGTACTGGTGCGCCGCCATGATGCGGGCGGCCGAATGCTGAGAGGTGCGGCCCCTACTGGGCGGCTATCTCGATCGTTACCGGGAACTCGACCTCGGCGTGGAGCTTGGCCGACACCGTGTGGGTGCCGGTGGTCTTGATCGGTTCGGCGAGATGAAGGTCGCGCCGGTCGATCTCGATGCCGGTCTGGGCGGCGATCGCCTCGGCCACGTCGGTGGTGGTCACCGACCCGAACAGCTTGCCTTCACCGCCGGCCTTGGCCGAGAGGGTGATGACGGTGGGCACCAGGGTGCTGGCGATGTCCTGGGCCGCGGACCGGGCCGCGGCGTCCTTGACGTCGCGGGAGCGACGCATCGACTCGGCCTGGACCTCGGCCCCCTTGCTGGCCTTGAAGGCGTAGCCCTTGGGGAGCAAGAAGTTGCGGGCGTAGCCATCGGACACGTCGAGCACATCGCCCTTGTTGCCCACACCGGCGACGTCGGAGCGAAGAACGACCTTCACGACTCATCCTCCCCGGTGTAGGTGTCGGTTCCGAGCTCTTCGGTGGCGTCGATCGACTCGTCGACCACATCGTCGGTGGCTCCCGGCGGCGGAGCGGTAGGACGCGGCGGCGGTCCGTCAGCGCGGCCTCCACGATCGCCGCGACCTTCGCCGCGTTGTCCGCGCTGGGTGGTGACGCGGTTGGTGTAGGGCAGCAGCGCCATCTCTCGGGCGTTCTTGATGGCCCGAGCAACTTCACGCTGCTGCTGGGCATCGTTGCCGGTTACGCGACGGGCCCGGATCTTGGCTCGGTCGGACTGGAACCGACGCAGCAGGTTTACGTCCTTGTAGTCGACGTATTCGACCCGCTCGGTGGTGAGCAGGCTGATCTTCTTCTTACTGCGGCGGGCGTTGTCCTTGTTCTTTCCCCGCTTGGGGGCGGCCTTGGCCATCAGAACGGCTCCTCATTGCTGTCGTAGACGGGTTCGTTGGGGACGGGTCGGGTCGGCGCTTCGCCGCCGCGGGGCGCCCCACCGTCGCTCTTCCTGTCGTTCTTGGTGATGTTGGCGGTAGCCCACTTGAGGCTCGGGGCCACTTCGTCGGCGATGATCTCGACCTTGGACCGACGTTCGTTGTCGGAGGTCTCCCACGACCGCTGCTG
>CAZEFG010000270.1:0-3685 GCA_964511355.1 uncultured Iamiaceae bacterium | reverse complement strand
GTTCGAGTCCCCCCTCGCCCACCAAGAACCCTGGTCAACAGGGGTTCTGGCCATGTCGGATCGGTCGATCTCTACCAGATCTCTACCGTTGAAATTTGGGAGGCCGTCGATGCTGGTGGAGCTGGGTGTCGTGGAGCAGAGGTACCAGGCTGTGTTGGAGGTCCTTGATGGGGCCAAGGTCACTGATGAGGCTCGCCGTAAAGGGGTGGCGCGTCAGACGGTGCATGGGTGGTTGAACGCGTACGCGGCCCCGGGGTTGCGGGGGTTGGCTGATCGCAGCTCGAAGCCGTTGTCGTGTCCGCATCAGATGGTCCCGGAGCTCGAGGCTCGGATCGGAGATGCATCGGGAGCATCAGGGGTGGGGTCTCGGACGATTTTGACGTGGCTTGGCAGGGAGGGTTGGGCTCGAGAGGGCCCGGCTTCGATCTCGTCAGTGAGCTGCTGCTCAGGTCGCGAACGCTCGCTCAAGGGCGAGGAACCGGTCTGGCGACGAGCGGCACCGAAACCAAGCACCTGCGTCCGAACGCCGGGTCTGTGGCCGTGTTCGTTGGCAGGCCCCAGGCATCAAGATAACTTGATGACGTGGATCCTGTGGTTCTGGCAAGCGCTCGAAAGCATGGGATTCGCGATCCCGACATGCTCCACGCCTACCGCCACCCGATCCAAGAGATTCTCGACCACGCCGACGAGCTCGCCGAGCGGTTCGAGAGCTACGAGCCGGCCGAGGGAGACGAGCGCCCGGTCGAGGAGTACATGCTCGAACGAGCAGCACTTGACCGCGCTCGTAGCGAGCGGCAGGTCGTCGACGCCATCATTGCGGCGCGTGCATCGGGCGCATCGTGGCAGAAGATCGGCAGCCTGCTGGGCACATCGGCGCAGGCCGCCCAGCAGCGCTACGCCTCAGTCGTCGAATCAGCCTGAACCCACCGTCCCAGAACGCCGGCTCATGGGCGTGCCTGAAAGTCGCAGCCGTTGCCCGGACGCGGCACCAATCGGCCGCGCCTTCGAGGCTGGTATGGGCAAGCGGGGTCGACGGCGACCGTCAGCTGTCCCCTGGCAGACCCGCGAGGGTCGCCCAGGTGTGGCGGAGGCCTTTGAGCGTCAGGGGTGGGAGACACTCGCTGGTGCGCAACGACACCCCGTACTCCACAGTCGACCGGGTCTTTGCCGTTGAACTCTTGAACCATTTGCGATGGTTTACGGCGAGAATCGCGGACCGGCTCCCGCGGTCACAGCGCCAGAATGGACGGACCATGGCGCGCTTCTTCACCGCCGATCTCCACCTCGGGCACCGAAACATCGCCCGATACGAACCCGAACGCGCCCGGGCGGCAGGCGTCGATCCGCTGGCAGCCTCGGCCGACGACCAGACCCAGCAACGTCTCGACGACTTCCTGATCGACCGCTGGAACGAGGTTGTCGACCCCGACGACGACGTGTGGCTTCTCGGTGACGCGGTCATGGGCCCGCTCGATCGCACGATCGATCTGCTGGCTCGACTCAGCGGACGTATTGTGCTCGTTCCCGGAAACCACGACCGTGTCTGGGCGGGCGATCGCCGGCGTGACGAATGGTGGGACCGTTACCTCGCGGCTGGCATCGCCGAGATCGTCGACGGCACGACCGAGCTCGAGCTGGCCGACGGGACCATCGTCGATGTCGACCACTTCCCCTATCGGGGCGACTCCGGACCCACGGACCGCTACCTCGACTGGCGCCCGGTGGACCGAGGCCGCGTGCTGCTTCACGGCCACGTTCACTCCACCTGGCGCACCAACGGGCGAATGATCAACGTCGGGATCGACGTCTGGGACCACGCGCCGATTGCCGAACAACAGGTCATCGACCTGGTGCGCGCCGCCAGCGCGACCTAGTGCCCTTCCGGTTCGAGTCCCCCCTCGCCCACCAAGGCACTACCAGGTGGGGCCCTTGATCTCCACGGGGGCGCCGCTGGCGGCGGATTCGTAGGCGGCGGCGATCACGGCGACGGCGGCTCGGCCGTCAAGCGCGTTGACCGTCGGCGTGATGTCGCTCTGCGCGGCCTGGACGAACACTGCTTCGATTCCTGGTACCGCTTGCTCGGGCGGGCGCAGTCGTTCCTCGGTGCCGTCGAGGCCGACCACTCGCGGGCCCGCCGAGTCGATCACCAGCGATGACTCTGGACCGGTGAGCTGCACCATGTTGGCCATCCCGTCCCACGACGCCACCAGCTCGGCTACCGCGCCCGACGCAAACGTGAGGCGCACCTCGGCCCTCGACTCCACGTCGCCGCGCTCGCCGCTGACCCGGGCCGACACCTGGGTGACCTCTGATCCGATTGCCACCCGCAGCAGGTCGATCATCGGCACGCCCAGGTCGATGAGCGCTCCGCCACCGGACTTGGCCCGCTCGAGGTACCACGGTGCGTTGGGATAGATGGTCTCGGGGCCAGAGTGGCCGAACTCGATCCGGGCGGAGGTGATCGGCCCCGCCTTTCCCGACCGAGCCGCCGTCGCCAGTGCGGCGTAAGGGCCGATGAAGCGCACGCTGTGGGCAGGAATCACCATCTTGCCCCGCCGGGCGGCGGCCTTGAGTAGGGCATCGGCGTCGCGCACGCTGAGCGCCATCGGCGATTCGACCAGCACGTGCTTGCCGGCCTCGATCGCCGCCAGCGCCATCTCGGCGTGGAGATGGTTGGGGGTGCAGACATCGACCGCATCGATGTGAGGCGAGGCCACCAGCTGCTTCCAGTCGTCGGTGGCCATGGCTTCACCCTGGGCGGCTTGAGCGGCGGCCTCGGCATCGGCCAGGTTCTTGCTGGCGAAGCGGATGACGCTGGCCCCGGCCGCCTCGAGGGCAGGTAGGTGGACGCGGCGAGCCACGTCGCCACATCCGATGATCCCCACCCGAAGGGGTTGAGTTGCTGGTCCGTTGGTGAGAGACATCGGCATCCTCCGCCGGTCGTATCGGCGCTCCTAGCCTGAACCTCAACCGAAACAGTTGACCGGTGGGCTTGAGTCGAGCGCCCTTTACGATAGTTCGCCCCGCCTCGCCGCCCCGAAGGAGAGCCCTTGTCGAGCTTCGATCCCGCCCGCGGCCGGCCCCGCATCCTGGTGGCTCCTGAGTCAGGTCGCTACGCGTCTCTGGTCGATGCCGTCGAGGAGGGCGGGGGCGACGTGGTGAGCAGCGGCCCGGTCGATGCCTTGGTCTGGGCCGACGCTGCCCGTCCCGACGCGCTCCCCGCGATCCTCGACGCACATCCCGACCTGTCCTGGGTGCAGTTGCCTTTCGCCGGGATCGAGAACTACGTCCACCTGCTCGACCACGACCGGACCTGGACCTGCGGTAAGGGGGTCTACGCTCCGCCGGTAGCCGAGATGGCCTTGGCCATGACTCTCGCCGGGTTGAGGAACCTGGTGGGCTATGCCCGCGCCGATAGGTGGTCGAAGCCGGTGGGCCGCAACCTCATCGGGGCCCACGTCGTCATCCTCGGCGGGGGAGCGATCGCGGTCGATCTCATCAAGCTGCTCGCCCCCTTCGAAGTCACCACCACCGTGCTGCGCAAGCACCCCGACCCGACGCCGGGCGCCACCAAGACCCTGCCGATCGGGCAGTTGCACGCCGCGCTGCCCGGCGCCGACGTGGTGGTGCTGGCGCTGGCGCTCACCCCCGAGACCACCGCCATCATCGGCCGTCGCGAGCTCGA
>CAZEFG010000269.1:0-3694 GCA_964511355.1 uncultured Iamiaceae bacterium | reverse complement strand
GCAGCGAGTTTCAGAGCTGATATCGGAGCCATCGGCGTGGCACCCGGTGGAGCTGACTCATTACACCTTTGGGCACCGCCGGCCGCGAGCCGAGACGCACGTGCTGGTGGCCGAGCCGGGACAACCACCTCGGGTGGCAGGGATCGCCACCCTCGGTACGGCGTTGGGGCTGAGGGATGGTCGCGGATGGACTTGGGGTGTGGCCTGCCAAGGCGAGCCCCTGATCGTCTATGCCGATGGTCGTACCCTGTTCTGTATCGGCCCGACTCGAGGTCGGTGGTGGGTGTGGAATTTGCGGTGTACGGCAGGATTCTCGGCCTCGTCGATCCCGCCTTCAAACGGGGTGCCGCTGATACCTATGACTGACCTACCGGGGAACCGCATCGTGAGCCTTGGCTTGCCGTGTGCTTGCATGGCGGGATGACGACCGCCGGCTTCGTACCGCCGCCCTACCCCTATGACCGCCTCGACGATCTGAAGGCGCTCGCCGATGCCCACCCGGGGGGAGTCGTCGATCTGTCGGTCGGGACTCCCTGCGACCCCCCGCCTGAGGCAGTGGTTACCGCCTTGGCGGCATCAGGGGCCGAGCGTGGCTACCCGCCTTCGATCGGAACGGGGGCTTTCCGTGAGGCCGCAGCGGGTTGGCTCCAGCGCCGTCTTGGGGTCGACGCCGACCCGGGAACGATCGGCGCCTGTGTGGGCACCAAGGAGCTGGTGGCCGGCATCCCGCACTGGCTCCGTTTGCGCACACCGAACCGAGACACTGTTCTGTATCCCGCCATCAGCTACCCGAGCTACGAGATGGGCGCCACCCTCGCCGGTTGTCGGGCTGTGCCGGTGCCGGTCGACGACCAGTGGAGCATCGACCTGTCGGCGATCGACCCCGCCGACGCCGAGCGGGCACTGTGTCTGTGGGTCAACACGCCCGGTAACCCCGCCGGGGGCCTCGACGACCTAGACCGGTCGGCCGAGTGGGGCCGCGCCCACGGGGTGCCGGTGCTATCGGATGAGTGTTATGCCGAGTTCACCTGGGACGGCCCGCCCCGGTCGATCCTGGCGTCGGGACCCGACGGCGTGCTGGCCGTTCATTCCCTTTCGAAGCGATCGAACCTGGCGGGGGTTCGCTCGGGCTTCTATGCCGGCGACGCCGAGCTGGTGCACTACCTGCGCGAGATCCGCAAGCATGCCGGGCTCATGGTTCCCGGGCCGGTGCAGGCGGCGTCGGTGGCCGCCTTCGACGACGACGACCACGTCGACACTCAACGCGAGCGCTATCGCTCCCGGCTCACCCATCTGGCCAAGGTGCTGAGCGATGCCTACGACATCGACATCGACCTGCCCCGTGGTGGCTTCTACCTGTGGGTGCCAGCGCCCGATGGCGATGCCTGGGCGCTGGCCGACCGCCTGGCTCGCGAGGCCGGGATGTTGGTCAGCCCCGGTGAATTCTACGGCGAGGGCGGGGTGGGCCATGTCCGGATCGCGGTGGTGCAACCCGACGAGCGCCTCGCCGTGGTGGCCGACCGGCTCGCCCGCCGCTGACGGTCAGATGTAGCCCATCTCTTGGGCTGAGCGCTCCAGTTCGTCGCGGAAGCGGGGATGGGCCACCGCGATGAGGGCCCGGGTTCGCTCCCTGATCGATCGGCCCCGCAGGTCGGCCACCCCGAACTCGGTCACCACCTTGTCGACGGTGTTCTTGAGGGTGGTCACTGCCGAACCGGAGGTCAGGTGGGGACGGATGCGCGAGAACGTCCCGTCAGAGGTCGTCGATCGCAAGACGATGAACCCCTGCCCGCCTTCGGAGTAGGTGGCACCCCGAGCGAAGTCGGCCTGTCCGCCGCTGCCGGACCAGTAGCGCCCGCCGATCGTCTCGGAGGCGCACTGACCGAGGAAGTCGACCTCGGTGGTGGCGTTGATCGACACGAAGTCGGGTTCGGTCCCGATGACCCGCGGGTCGTTCACGTAGTCGACCGGCAAGAGCTCAACTGCCGGGTTCTCGTGTAGGAAGTCGTACAACGCCTGGCTGCCCAGACAGAAGGTGGTGACGTGCTTGCCTGGCCGGCGGGACTTGCGGGTCCCGGTGAGCACACCACGCAGGATCAGGTCTATGGCGCCGTCGGACAACAGCTCGGTGTGCAAGCCCAGATCCTTGTGGTCGGTCAGGCGGCGTAGCACCGCGTTGGGGATCGAGCCGATCCCGACCTGCAAGGTGGCACCGTTGGGAACCCGCTCGGCCACCAGTTCGGCGATGGCCTGGTCGATCTCACCCGACGGCGCCGGCTCGATGGTGTGGAGCGGGTAGTCGGCTTCGCACCAGCCGACGGTCTGGGTGACGTGGATCGAGTTACGGCCGAACGTGCGCGGCATGTTGGGGTTGGACTCGACGAAGAACGGCACTCGACCGATGAACGGCGCCACGTAATCGGCGTTGGTGCCGAGAGAGAAGAAGCCGTGACGATCAGGCGGCGACACCGCTGCTATCACCAGCTTGGGGTCGGGAAGGAGGCGCAGGAGTCGGGGAACTTCGCTGAAGTTGCTCGGCACCAAGTCGACGGTGCCCTCGTGGAAGCGTTTCCGGGTTACCTCGGACAGGAAATACGAGGTGTGGTCGAGACGGCCTCGGAATCGGCCCTGGAGGTAGGCCCGGTCATAGAGGGCGTGCATCTGATGCACCCGCACCCCGTCGAGCCGGTCGGCTTCGGCCTCCATCGCGTCGAGAACCGTGCGGGGCTCCCCGTTCGCCAGCGGGATGATGACGCTGGTACCGGGAGCGAGGTGGTCAAGCACAGCCCTGGCAGGGCCAGGAGCCGGGTGAAGGGAGCTGCCGGATGGGAGATTCACCTCCCCAGTGGTAGCAGGAATAGCCGTGGCGGGGAACCAACCCATAGCTGGGCTTAACGCCCATGGGAAGTATCCTCGGCGCCTATGGCAGACCTGAAAGACCGCATCGAGGACCTGTGGGACCAACGAGATTCGCTCGACGCCCTCGATCCCGAGGTCGGAACCACGGTGAGGGAGGCCATTGCGCTGCTCGACTCGGGCGAGGCCCGCATCGCCGAGGTCGTGCCCGACGGCTCCGAGCTGGGCGAGGTGCTCGTGAACCAGTGGCTGAAGCACGCGGTGCTGTTGCTGTTCAAGATCTCCGAGATGCAGACCATCGAACTCGGCCCCTTCGAGTACGCCGACAAGATCCCCCTCAAGTCGGCCTACGAAGCGGCCGGCGTGCGGGTGGTGCCGGGCGCATCGGCCCGGTGGGGGTCGTTCCTCGACCGCGGCGTGGTGCTCATGCCGAGCTACGTGAACATCGGCGCCCGGGTCGGCGCCGGCACGATGGTCGACACGTGGGCCACGGTGGGGTCGTGCGCCCAGATCGGGGCGAACGTGCACCTCTCGGGCGGGGTGGGCATCGGCGGGGTGCTCGAGCCGCCGCAGGCCGCCCCCGTGATCGTGGAGGACGACGCCTTCATCGGGAGCCGGTGCATGGTCACCGAGGGCGCCCGGGTGGGCACCGGGGCCATGCTCGGCGCCGGCGTGATCCTCAACCCCTCGATCCCGGTGATCGATGCGGAGACCGGTGAGGAGATCAGCCGGGGCGTGGTGCCGCCGTGGTGCCTCGCCATCTCGGCCACCCGCCCCCGTTCGTTCCCTGGCGGCGAGTTCGGCCTCGCGTGCGTGCTCGTGATCAAGCGGTTCGAGG
>CAZEFG010000268.1:0-3694 GCA_964511355.1 uncultured Iamiaceae bacterium | reverse complement strand
CGACCGAAGCTGCTGGTGGCCACCCAGACCCGGGTGGTCGAAGCGGCTCCTGACCCCGACGGGCTCACGATTCCGTCGACCCCGGTCATCGCCGTTCATGTCGACGGTCCCGACCTGTGGCGGGCGCTGGCGGTGCTTTCGTCCCCGCCGGTCACCGCCTGGGCGCTCACCCACTTCCGGGGAGCGGCGCTGTCGGCCGATGCGGTGAAACTGTCGGCGTCGCAGGTGCTCGGAGTGCCCCTGCCAGCTGACGCGTCAGCCTGGGACCAGGCCGCCTCAGCGCTGGCCGAAGCCCACCGCCACGGCGGCATCGACCCCGAGACCCTTCTCCACGCCGGCGCCTCGATGACCGCCGCTTACCAATGCAGTCCCGAAGTCACCGCCTGGTGGGCCGCCCGACTCTGATCGGCTCGCCCCCGCTGGTCGCCCCCGCTGGTCGTCGCCTTTGATCTGCTCGCGCCCCGCTGGTCGCAGGATCCGAGCGCATAGCGATCGGATCCTGCGTACAACGAACGAAAGCGCGGCGTTCGGGTCAGTTCGAGCCACAATTTGGTGGCACGGGTGCCGTTTTGGACCCGGGCCGGTGATACTGGCGGCGCATGTATCTAGCCCTGCGAGAGATCTCACGCGCCAAACTCCGATTCGGCCTCCTGGCGGGGGCGGTAGCGCTGTTGATCTTTTTGATCCTGTTCCAGCAGACCCTGCTCGGAACGCTGGTCGGATATTTCACCGGGGCGCTCGAGAACCAGTCCGGCGAGGTCGTGGTCTACAACCAGGACGCCCGTCGCAACCTGGCCGGGTCTCGCATAACCCCCGAACTCGACGAGGCAGTCCGGGCGGTCGAGGGCATCGAGGCCATCGGACCCCTTGGCCAGGGCACCTTCACCGCCACCACCGCCGACGGTGACGAGGTCGACGTGGCGGTGTGGGGCTACGAGCTCGACGGGCCAGGTGAGCCGACTCGTCTGGTCGAGGGGCGCCTGCCCGAATCTGACTTCGAGGCGGTGGCCAGCTCGGTCGACGCTCCCGCGGGCTTCGACATCGGGGCCGAGGTCACCCTCGTCGGCGAGGAACACACAATCGTGGTGGTGGGCCTGGCCGCCGACAGCCGCTTCAGCGTGCAACCGACGCTGTTCACCAGCTACGCCACCTGGGAAACCCTGACCACCGCCGACAACCCCGATGCACCCGTCGTCCTCGCCTCGGTGCTGCTGGCCCAACCGGCGGAGGCGACCTCGCCCACCCAGCTCGCCAACGACATCACCGCCGCCGTCGATGGCGTCGAGGCCCTCGACCGCGACGAAGCGGTGGCGTCGCTACCCGGCGTAGCGGCGGTGTCGCAGTCGTTCGCCTTGATCCTGCTGTTGAGCTACGTGGTGGTCACCCTGGTCATCGGCTTTTTCTTCCTCATCCTCACCGTGCAGAAGCTGCCCGCCATCGGCCTGCTCAAAGCCCTGGGATACCGGACCTCGACCCTGATCGGAGCCCAGCTCATACAGATCATCCTGGTCACCGGCGTTGGCCTGGTGATCGCGGCGGCCATGCTCATGGGCGCGGCGGCCGCCTCGGGCGATTCGTTTCCGATCTCGGCCGAACCGGGTCTCATCATCACCACCGCCGCGGTCATCCTGGTGTTGGCTCTCGTCGCCTCGATCGCTCCGCTTCGTCGCATCGCCAAGGTCGAGGCCACCGACACGATCACCCGGGCCAACTTGGGAGGTCTGGAATGAGACTCGCCTTCACCGAGCTGTTGCGCCGCCCCGGCCGCTTCGCGGTGGCGGGAGGCGCGCTCACCCTGATCGTGGTCCTTCTCTTGTTGCTTGGTGGACTGCTCGACGGCGTCACCTTGGGATCGACCGGCCTCTACCGCGCCCAGGAAGGCCAACTGTTGGTGATGTCGGCCGATTCTCGTGACTCGATCATCCGCTCCCGTCTGGGCCCCGAGGTGAAGGAGACGATCGCAGGGGTGGATGGAGTCGAAGAGGTGTTCGGACTCGGCGTGGCCCTGGTCGGCGCCCAGGTTCCCGACTCCGACGATTTCGCCGACACCGCCGTCACCGGCTTCGAGGGCGGCATCGCCGGGGTCGACGAGGTTCCCGCGGCAGGGGAGGGTCTCGCTGATCGCAGCCTCGCCTCATCGGGCATCTCCGAAGGCGACACCATCGAGATCGGCCCCGAGCGCATCCCCGTGACGATCGTCGGTTGGGTCGACGACGTGGTCTACCTCCAACAGGGGGCCGTGTTGGTCGAACCCGAAACCTGGCGCCAGGTGCTCACCACGGCCCGTCCCGATGCCGCCCTCGGCGAAGGCGCCTTCCAGGTCTA
Organism: uncultured Iamiaceae bacterium; assembly: GCA_964511355.1. Classification (GTDB taxonomy): domain Bacteria; phylum Actinomycetota; class Acidimicrobiia; order Acidimicrobiales; family SKKL01; genus SKKL01. Next base: position 1,369 of record CAZEFG010000268.1, on the reverse strand, counting down.
TGCGGTCATGGTCGACGGCGACGCCGCCGAGATCGCCACCGCCATCGATGAAGCCACCGACGGGGCCACCTCAACTCTCACCATCGAAGACGCCATCGACTCGCTTCCCGGGGTGCAGGAGCAGCGGTCGACCTTCGGCCAGATCATCGCGGTCACCTTCTTCGTCGCTGGCCTGGTGGTCGCCCTGTTCTTCGCCTTCATCACCCTCGAACGCACACCTCTCTACGGGGTCCTCAAGGCCATGGGCACCTCATCGACCCAGATCTATGTGGGACTGATCGTGCAGGCCGTGGTGGTGACCTTGGCCGCCATCATCCTGGGTGGCGCCATCGCCTTTGGACTTTCGCTAATCGTCCCGCCCGACATCCCGCTGCGCTTCGAGATGTCGCGCACTGTCTTCGTCGTGATCGGAATGGTGGTCACCGCGGTGGTCGGCTGTTCGATCACCCTGCGCCGTGTGATCCGCATCGACCCTGCCGCCGCCATCGGCTGACCCTCGCCCAGGAGATTCAATGCCCGCTCTCGAGATGACCGACGTCCGCAAGGCCTACCCCTCCGGCGACACCGAGATCATCGCCCTCGACCGCGCCAACCTCGAGCTGGGCGACGACGAGATCCTGGCCCTCGTCGGGCCGTCGGGTTCCGGTAAGACCACGTTGTTGTCGATCGCCGGGGGTCTGCTGAAGCCGTCCGACGGGAAGGTCGTGGTCGGCGGGGAGGTGGTGTCGGACCTGTCGAGTTCCGAGCTGACCCAGTTCCGGCGCAAGCAGGTTGGTTTCGTTTTCCAGGCGGTCAACCTGGTGCCCTTCCTCACCGCCCGCGAGAACCTCCTCGTGGTCGGCGAGCTGGGCAGCCGCAATCGCAGCGAGATCCGCCGACGGGCCGACGAACTGCTCGAAGAACTGGGGCTCGGCGAACGGGGAGGCAATCTTCCCAACCAGCTTTCGGGTGGGGAGCGTCAGCGGGTCGCCATCGGGCGCGCCCTCATCAACGAGCCGTCGCTGGTGCTGATCGACGAGCCGACGTCCGCCCTCGACACCGAACTCGGCGAACAGGTGATGGAGCTGATCGTGCGCGAGGTCAAGGAGCGCTCGACCGCCGCCATCATCGTCACCCATGACACCCGCATGACCCACCACGCCGACCGCACCGTGGAGATCAGCGACGGAACCCTCGCCGCTTGAGCGTTCCAGTCGCCAAACTGTGGCGATCCAGAGTGCGCTCGTTGATCCAAATCCCCACAGAACGGCTTCCTGTTGAGGGTGGGCGGGCCAATACGGCTTGACGGGCGCCGCGGGGGCTGTCACGCTGACCGCTGCATCAAGAGCGGCTCGCCTCGTCGAGCTCGGCAACCTGGGATCGGACGCCC
>CAZEFG010000267.1:0-3696 GCA_964511355.1 uncultured Iamiaceae bacterium | reverse complement strand
CCGCTCACCGCTGGAGCCCCAACCGGCAAACCGCTCACACGGGAACTGCGTGAGAAAGTGCCCGAATCGGGCGCCATTTCACGCAGTTGGGAGTGGGGGGCCTGGTGATGGGTGGGATTGGAGGCTGGGTGAAGGTTGGGGGCGGGGTTGGGAGCGGGGGAAAGAGTTGACGCAACGGTCGGGTTGGGGGCCAGCCGGGCGGAAACGGCCGGGTTGGGGGTGGGCTGGTGGCCGAGCGTGCGATTGAGGCTGCGCCCCGACATCGAAACTGGGCCCGACGGCCAGCCGGCCTGCGGGGCTAGAGCCTGAGCGCTGTGGTGTTGCCAAGGAGCGGAGCGCTCGACCCGAGCCCTGGCGCGCCGCCCCGTTGGTGAGCTGGGGGCTCGAGACGATGGCCTTGCTCCCGTAGCGGCGCCACCGCCCGCCGAACGGCTGGCCGCAAGGCCGAAGGGATCGCCGTCGCCGGACACCATGCGTCGAACGTCGGGGCTGAGGCTCGGTGGGGCTGCCTGGGGACGAAGCCGATGAGCAGATGCCCCCGGCGCGGTGTTGCGTCCCATCGCTGTGTTGCGGCGGCCAGCCGTGGATCGCAGGCCACGGCGTATGGGCGGCGTGGTCGCCGACGGGGCGCTGCGTTGGGCGGCGATGATGCGGTCGAGAGTGGGGTCGCCCGTACGGACCTGTTCGGGGAACAACGACTCGTCCCACTCGGCCGGCGGTGCCACCGGAAGCCAGCTCACGTCGGGATCAGGGTTGATCAACCCCATCTGCTGACGCACCGACAACGAGAGTCCCGCGCCGAGCGAGAAGGAGGTGCTCCGTCGTCCGAGCACCCCGGGTCGACCAGGCGATTGGGCGAGACCGGCGATTGAGCACCGCCGCTGCCGCAGCGGACGCTGACGTTCGGCGATGGCGCGGCCGAGCGACTCGTCGGGGGCGGGAGCGGGGGTATCAGTCATGTCAGTGGGTGACGGCCCGGAAGCCGTGGTGGGTTATCTCGAGCTCTTCAACCAAAGCATCGGACCCGGACGAGGAGAACTGAGGTCCCTTCCAACGCACGGGAAAAGCGCCTTCGAGTTCCCAGCTCCGCAACGCCTTGCCCTGTTGGTCGGTCATGATGACCGCCACGGTGGAGCGTCCTACTTTGTTGCCCTTCTTGGCGAAGCCCTCGCCTGAGGATTCGTTGACCCAGCTGAGCAGCTTGTCGTTCTGGGTCACCCCACGGGAGAACACGAGGTTGGGCCAGGTCATGCGGCCGGGGACCTTGTGCACGAAACCGTTCTGACCGCCCTCGAAGATGTCGTCGGTTTCGATGGTGACCTCGAGCCCGGAGACCTCGGTGAACTGCCCGACGGCCTTGCCGTCGACCTCCACCCGGAAGGTCGCTGAGTATGGGCCCCCTTCGAGGAACTGATCATCCGGCATAGCTGCGGATTCCTTCCCATGCCCGGCGGTTGAGGTCGGCGACCGAGCGGATCAGGCGGGCCCGGTCGGAGTGTTCGAGGTCGAGCAGGGTCTCCATGTCCCAGTGGAGGTGATACGCCAGGTAGGCAAGCTCTTCCCAGAGCGCCTCCTGGGGGTACCGCATCATCGCTCGACCGATGGCACCTCTTCGATGGTGCCTCGCCGCCCTCGCGGCATCGACGGGGAGTCGTCGGGGGAGTCACTTTGGTCCCCGTCCCCCGCCGAGGAAGGCGCGTCGGCCGGTGCCCTGGTCGACGACGCCCCCCTTTCGGCTTGGACGAATGCTTCGATGTCGGCGTCGCTACCGAAGTTGACGATGCCGTAGACGTCTTGCAGATACGCGAGGTCGGCGGCGAAGAGACCTTCGATCTCGCGGGGAGTCACCTGGTTGAGCGATCCCAGTTCGGTCACCACCCGGGCCAGAACGATCACCGTTAGAAACGGATCGTCAGGGCCGCTGACCCGCGGGTCGCGCAACGGTTCGATCTCGTCGCGCGCCGTGGCCAGACGCATCGTCCCGCGGCGGTGAAGCGTGCCTTCGGGATCGACGTAGCCCTTCGGGAGCGTGAAGCTGAACTCGGTCTGCAAGCCGGCCATGATCTAGCTCAAGCCCTCATCAGACGTTCGTGAGTGATGGTGAGCTCTTCGATCATGACATCGTCGGTGCCCGCGTCGAGGTCGGAGGCCGACCACTTGGAGGGCCAACCGGCCTCGAAGTTCCAGCGGTCGACTTCAGAGCCGGTGGCGTCGTAGAGCACGATCGAGCCGTTGTGACGCTCGATGGCGCCGTCACGGACCTGCTTGTGCCAGTCGGTGACGGCGGTGCTCTTGGAGAAACCGCGCTTGAGGACGATGTCGTCGTAGGTGGTCTGACCGGGACGCTTGCGGGTCACGATCTCGCCGGTGGCCAGGGTCTCTTTGAACTCCACCACGTTGGTGGTGATGGACAACCCGCTGCAGCCGGTGAAACGGGCTACCTCGACCGACTCGATCTCGAGTGCGAACGAGGAGCCTAGAAACTCTTCGTAGTCTGCCATTGGTCTACTTTCCTCCTAGAAACGCCGCCGATCAGGCGGCGTTCTCCTTGAGCTGACTGATGCGGAAGATGACGAACTCGGCGGGACGGACCGGAGCGATACCGATCTCGACGACGAGCTTGCCCGCCTCGATGGAGTCGGGCGGGTTGGTCTCTTCGTCGCACTTGACGAAGAACGCTTGCTCGGCGGTGGCACCGAACAGCGCTCCGTCGCGCCAGAGACCACGGAGGAAGGCGTTGACCGTGCGCTTCACTCCTTGCCACAGCTTCATGTCGTTGGGCTCGAAGACGGCGAACTGGGTGCCTTCCATGATCGTGGTCTCGATCATGTTGAACAGGCGACGCACGTTGATGTAGCGCCAGTCGCTGTCGCTCGACAGGGTGCGACCGCCCCAGACCCGAATGCCTCGGGTGCCGAAGGGACGGATGCAGTTGATGCCGATCGGGTTGAGAAGACCCTGCTCGGTCATGGTGATGGGACGTTCGACGTCGAGAGCGCCGCGGATGATCTCGTTGGCCGGGGCCTTCCAGACGCCACGGGTCTCGTCGGTGCGGGCCCAGATACCGGCCATGTGGCCCGACGGGGGCACGAGGATCTCGGTGTCGCCGTTGGTGCCGGTGGGGTTGTCGACCTTGATCCACGGGTAGTACATGGCGGCGAAGGCTGAGTCGTACATGGCGACACCTTCACGCCACTCCTTGATGTCCTGGACACCCATCCCAGGGGGAGCGTCGAGGACGGCCATGCGGTTGGCCTGCATCTCGCAGTGGGTGATGAGCGCGGTCTGGACCGACTTCCACATGTTGAGGTCGATGCTGCCGTCGTCCTTGGTGGCGGCGGTGACGAGGTCGGGGACCATGACCATGGTGACGTCGTCGGCGATGACCAGGCCGTTGATGCCCGAACGGGCCGTCTCGGAACCGGCGAAGGCCTTGCCCGACACGGGGGTGGGGGTGGGGGCAGCCTTTTCGAGCGGGTAGGCGCCCGGCTTGAGGACGTTCATCATTCCCGACAGGTCGACCTTGTCGTCGAGCTTGACGGCAACCTTGATGCGCTCAGAGGCCTCGTTGACCTTGGTCTCGGCGAAGGCGTCGCCCTTGGTGAGGGTGAGGCCTTCGTAGGCTTCGACGGGCTCGCCGCCTTCGACCACGGTGAGGTTGAAGGTGGGCTCGGCGTCTTCGTCGTCGGACTCGGG
>CAZEFG010000266.1:0-3706 GCA_964511355.1 uncultured Iamiaceae bacterium | reverse complement strand
CGTCACCGCTATGTCGACCTGCGCCGCGACCGCATGCAGCGCAACCTGCGTCTGCGGGCCAAGGTCAACAGCGCCATCCGGCGGGCCATGGAGGAGCAGGATTTCGTCGAGATCGAGACGCCGATGCTCATCGCCTCGACTCCCGAAGGCGCCCGAGACTTCGTCGTACCTTCGCGCCTCAAGCCCGGTTCGTTCTACGCGTTGCCGCAGAGTCCCCAGCTGTTCAAGCAGCTGTGCATGGTGGGCGGGATCGACCGCTACTACCAGATCGCCCGCTGTCTGCGCGACGAAGACCTCCGCGCCGACCGCCAGTTCGAGTTCATGCAGCTCGACGCCGAGGCGAGCTTCGCCAGCCAGGAAGAAGTCCTCGACTTCATCACCCATGCCGTAGCAGCTGCGGTCGAAGCGGTCACTGGCGAACGTCCTGGCGATTTCCCCCGTATGACCTGGCACGAGGCCATGGAGCGCTTCGGCTCCGACAAGCCCGACGTCCGTTTCGGGATGGAACTGGTCGAGCTCACCCCCGTGTTCGCCGCCACCGAGTTCAACGCGTTCAAGGCCGACTGCGTCAAGGGCATAAGGGTCCCCGGCGGCGCCGAGCGCACCCGCAAACAGCTCGACGACCTCACCGACACCGCCAAGCGCTACGGCGCCAAGGGCCTGGTGTGGATGAAAGTCGAGGCCGACGGTTCGCTCACCTCGCCGGTGAGCAAGTTCCTGTCCGAAGCCGAACTGTCCGCCATCGTTTCGACCCTGGAAGCCGAATCCGGCGATCTGCTGCTGTTGGTCGCCGACGACCGCTCCACGGTGCGCCACGTGCTCGGCCTGCTGCGCCTTGAGCTGGGCCGACCTCCGGTGAACGAAGGGGGCCTGCAGTTCCTTTGGGTGGTCGACTTCCCGTTGTTCGAAGGGGTCGACGACGATGGTTCGCCCATTCCGGCCCACCACCCGTTCACCATGCCCCACGTCGACGACATGGCTCTGCTCGACGGCTCGCCCGAGGATCTCCTCGGGGTGCGCTCCCAGGCCTATGACCTGGTGGTCAACGGATGGGAACTCGGATCGGGGAGCGTGCGAATCCATCGCCGCGACATCCAGAGCCGCATCTTCTCATTGCTCGGCATCGGCGCCGAGGAGGCCCACGCCAAGTTCGGTTTCCTGCTCGACGCCTTCCGCTTCGGTCCGCCGCCTCACGCCGGTTTCGCCTTCGGCATCGACCGGCTGGTGGCCATCTTGGCGGGCGAGGAGAACATCCGCGAGGTCATCGCTTTCCCCAAGACCCAGTCCGGCGGTGATCCGCTGACCAACGCGCCCACCCCCATCGAACCGGCACAGCTTGACGAGTTGGGCCTGCGACTCCTGCCGCCGAAGGCCTGAAAGGTTCAGCCGGCGAAGAGTTCGACGACCACCATTTTCTCCTCGGCGGTGGGGAACCGGCGCGTGCCACCGTCGTGCACGTGGGAGCCGTCGGGGTGGATCAAGAGACGAAGGGTGCCCCGTTCGCCCTGAGCGGTGAGCTCGGTCATGGTGGGGCGTTCGATCTGGTAGCCCAGGCGTTCGAGTTCGGCGACCAGGCCTTCGGCCACGGTCTCGGCGGGCACCTTCTTGGTGGCGACGACCACATGGGTCGCGAGGTCGATGTCGGTGTCGATCTGGGTGAGCGGAACCAACTCGTGAGGCAGCGTGATGCCGGCCAACAGCTCGGGCAGGGTCGACTTGGGGGCCGAACCCCGGCCGGTGTCGCCCAGCGCTCCGAACCCAGGATCGTTGGCGGAAATGACGGGATCGGCAGAGTCGGGCTCGGCCGCCAGGGGATCGAGCCGGTAGCTGGTGTCGTTGGGATCAGGCGGGGGAGGAGCGGGCCATTGCTTGGTCACGCTTACCTCGGGTTCGCCTGCGGCGGGAGGGCGAGCGGGGGTAGAGGCGAGCGGAGGCGTCACCGACGCTGTGGCGGAGGTGTCGGCCCGCACCATCTGCGTTCCGCCGGGCACGCTGGCCGGGGGATGCGATCGGCGTGATTGCACCCGCCGCCAGACCCAGACGCCGAACAAGGCGATGGCGACAACCCAGTAGATCTTGGCCCAGAGCGGCATGGCCCAACATTGCCACGCCAGCTCGCTTGACCGCGTGAATATCAATCGCTGACTCAGTTCACCGCCCCCCATGCCAACTGGGCGCGTGAACGCGCGCCGCACGAGCGCTAGCGAGCCCAGGTTCGGGGGCGGGTGGGGCCAAGCCCGTACCCGCTGGATAGCCTCGGGGCCGTGGCCGACGATCTGTTCTCCGCCGCGGCCTCTGATCGCCTGGCTGCCCGAGCGCCCCTCGCCGCCCGCTTGCGACCCCGGACCCTCGACGAGGTGGTTGGCCAGGACCACCTGCTCGCGGCCGGTGCGCCCCTGCGTACCCTGATCGAGTCAGACCGCATCTCCTCGGTGGTGTTCTGGGGTCCCCCGGGGACGGGCAAGACGACCATGGCGCGCCTGATCGCCGACACCACGGCCAACGCGTTTGAACAGCTCAGCGCGGTTTCGGCCTCGGTGAAGGACGTCCGCGAGGTCATCGCCACGGCCCAGGAGCGGCTGGGCCAGCACGGGCGTCGCACCATCTTGTTTCTCGACGAGGTTCATCGCTTCAACAAGGCCCAGCAGGACGCGCTGTTGCCATCGGTCGAGTCGGGACTGCTGATCCTTGTTGCGGCAACCACCGAGAACCCGTACTTCGAGGTCAACCCGCCGCTGCTGTCGCGCTCTACGTTGTTCCGTCTCGAACCTCTCGACCGAGATGCCACCCTTCAGCTCATCGAGCGGGGCCTCGAAGCCGAGGGTGCCACCGCCGACCCCGACGCCCTCGACCACCTCGCCGACCAGGTGGCCGGCGATGGCCGCCAGGCCCTCACCGCGCTCGAAGTGGCGGTTGCGCTGGCGGCGGGCGAAACGCCCGACCAACCCAGGGTCCGCTTGTCCCACGCCGAAGCCGCGGTGGCCACCAAGGCTCTGCGCTACGGACGCGACGCCCACTACGACGTCATTAGCGCGTTCATCAAGAGCATTCGCGGTTCTGACCCCGACGCCGGCCTCTACTGGCTGGCCCGCATGCTCGACGCCGGAGAGGACGCCCGTTTCATCGCCCGGCGTCTGGTGATCCTGGCGTCCGAAGACATCGGGATGGCCGACTCCACCAGCCTGGTGGTGGCCGATGCCGCCGCCCGGGCCGTGGAGTTCGTCGGCTTGCCCGAAGCCCAGCTCAACCTGGCCCACGCCGTGGTCCACCTGGCCACCGCACCCAAGTCCAACCGCGTGACCGTCGCACTCGGACGGGCCAAGGCCGCCGCCCAGCGTGGCGGCGACGACCACGTCCCGGTCCATCTGCGTGACGCCCATTACAAGGGGGCTGCGGTCCTCGGGCACGGCAAGGGCTACGACTATCCTCACGACGACCCGAGAGGTTGGGTACCTCAGGAGTACCGTCCCTCGGCGCTGCAAGGTGAAGCGTTCTATGAACCTTCCGCCCACGGTGACGAACAGGAGATCAGCAACCGCATGGCCGAGCGAACCCATCGAGAGCCCGGTTCATGAGCGCTGGCGATCTGGCTGCGGTGATCGTGGCCATCAGCAGCATCGTGGCCACTGGCGCACTCCTCTATGCCGCCGCCGCGGTCGTGTCCACCCTGCGGTCGCTGCGCGACACCATCGAAGCCCTGCGGGTC